>JAKITK010000029.1 GCA_021648125.1 Lysobacterales bacterium | reverse complement strand
AAATATGCAACGCCAAGTCATTAAAGAAATGCTTCAAGGTTGGGAGAAACAACACCCCGGCCGTTTAGAAAACATTTTCCGAAGTTTGCGAAATATTTCACCATCACAACTGGCTGATAATAAATTATTCAATTTCAAAGATCTAGAACTACAGCGTAAAACGCTTACTGGTGATGAAGATACCGATTATGATGATCGTCAGTTTCCCTTAGCTCGAGAAGGATAATATGCAACAACCCATATTAAACCCGCAACCCGTTAAAAAATTTGCGTTATTCGAACTAGGCTTTAGGCCTTTTTTCTTACTCGCCAGCTTATTTTCAATTATCGCTACTTCTATTTGGATGGCAAATTATACCTTTGGCTGGATATTACCCGTTAGCACAATTACACCCTTTGCATGGCATGGCCACGAAATGGTATTTGGTTATAGCCTAGCCATAATTGCTGGTTTTTTATTAACTGCGGTGCGTAATTGGACGGGGGTTCAAACCATTCAAAACTTACCCTTGCTCCTGCTCAGCTCAACGTGGTTACTCGCTAGGATATTACCCTTATTAGACTCACCCGTACTGTTTGTTTGGGCTGCCTTTCTCGATACTCTATTTTTAGTAGGGCTAACGCTGGCAGTGCTTTATCCTATTATTAAAGTAAAGCAGTGGCGGCAATTATTGATTATAGCCCTATTAGTGCTGTTAACGATTGCCAATGTATTCTATTATCTCGGCGTGTTCCGCATTGTGAATCAAGGTGTTTCATGGGGCTTGTTTTCAGGCGTTTATCTGATCATGGCACTCATTTTTACGCTTGCAAGACGCGTAATGCCTTTCTTCATTGAGCGTGGCGTGGGTTATCAAGTTCAACTTAAATTACCGCTAGACTTTATGGTGGTATCGGATCATTCCGAGTATCTTGGTGTGCTGGTACGGATGTTTGACCCGAACGACCCATTATCAAAACACCCAATGGCAGAACAAGTTGTTGGCTCCGGCAATGATATTGAAGCATCAACTAAGGCATTTTACGGCTTGGTTTCGCAAACCATCCAAGCTGATGGTTCGACCAAGCCAGACCCCTCATTAAATACCCCTGAATTGAAGCGAACCATCTGGGATGAATATGTGAAAATTACAGATGATTTTAATGAGCCTGGGAAATTTACTACCCTGGTTGGCTATGAATGGTCTTCTCAACCTAATATGTCTAATCAACATAGAAATGTCATCTTCCGCTCTAGCGAGAACCTGCCCGTACCCTTTTCATATTTCGACTCGCAAAAAGCTGAAGACCTCTGGGCATGGATGGATAAGCAGCGCAATGAAGGTCTGGAACTACTAGCAATACCGCATAATGGCAACCTCAGTAATGGAACCATGTTTGCCACCACCGACTCAGATGGCAAGCCCATTAGCAGAGCTTATGCTGAAACCCGGATGCGCAATGAAAGACTGACTGAAATTATCCAGACCAAAGGTCAATCAGAGACCCATCCGTTAATGTCACCGAATGATGAGTTTGCTGGCTTTGAAATCTGGACCAAGCCGGTAGCAGGGCCTGGGGCGGTTAAAGTTGTTGAGACAAACTATGTCCGCAACGCCTTCAGAAATGGCCTGGCAATTAAGCAGAAGATAGGCATCAATCCCTTTAAATACGGTGTGGTCGGTGGTGCTGATATCCACACATCTATCGTTTCCCATGAAGAATATCAGCATACTGGCGAACATAATTTAAAATCCGGAACGCCGCATCAAAGACTGCTTGAACAACTGCCAAATGAGCCATCAAAAATTGAACAAGGTACTGCAGGCTTGTCGAATGTATGGGCGGAGGAAAACACCCGTGAAGCCATCTGGGATGCTATGCACCGTAAAGAAACCTGGGCCACCAGTGGTTCAAGAATTACCGTTCGAGTGTTTGCTGGATTTGAATTTGGTGATATGACACCAGCAAATACAGACTGGGTGAAACTGGGTTATGAAAAAGGCGTGCCCATGGGGGGCGATTTACCCTCGGCGATCGATGGGCTTGCCCCCAGCCTGATGATTGCTGCATTAAAAGGTCCCAATAGTGGCAACCTTGATCGTATTCAGGTGATCAAGGGCTGGGTGGATGTTGATGGCAACACCCACGATAAAATTTATGATGTTGTCTGGTCAGGCGAGCGCCGCATCGACATTGATGGCAAACTGCCCGCAGTCGGTAATAGCGTTAATATTGCAGATGCCTCTTATACTAATACAATCGGAAGTAGCGAATTGCAAACTGTATGGACAGATCCCGACTTTGATCCATCGGTGGCTGCATTTTATTACCTGCGTGTAATAGAAATACCAACCCCACGCTGGTCTACTTATGACGCTAAGTCGCTAGGCATTGATCCACCAAAAGATTTTCCAGCTACTATCCAGGAACGCGCCTGGAGCTCGCCAATTTGGTATACGCCTTAATATCGGCATAAACATTGACTATTGTTGCAGGTTTTTGTAATCTGGCAGACTACTCGGTTAATAAGCTCCTTAATAAATAAATTTCGATTACAGTAAAAAGTGATAATTATGATAAAGAAAACAATTTCGTATGTAGTTCTCGTGGTTCTTGCAAGCTTTGTACTAGTTGCTTGTGAAGCCGAAAACAATGAACAATATGACACCAGAGCGATAGATAGTCTGGATTCGATGAGCGATGCCATTGGCGAGCTTGTAGCGGTGAGTTATACGCTGGATGATGAATTCGTGAATGCACAGGGTGATGAATTCTACAATCAACACGATGTATATATGCGTGGCCCGGATAAAATGTACATACACAGTGTTGGTACCAAAGGTAATAGAAGCTACTGGTATGACGGAAAATCCTTATCGGTGTACTCATTTGATAAAAACACCTACTCAACAGTCGATGCCCCCGACAATACCATCAAGGCAATTGATTATGTCAATGAAAAATACGGTGTAGATTTTCCTGCGGCAGATTTTTTCTATCCTAATTTAACTGATGATATTTTGGATGTTTACGATCAGGTGTTGTTTTTAGGGGACGATCAAATAAACGCTATTGAAACTACCTCTATCGTTGCCAGTAATGACACTAGAACGCTACAGGTGTGGATTGATAAGGCGACTAATTTACCGCTCAAGTTTTTGTTTGCCTCAAAAAGCAATCCAGATAAATATTATCAGGCAGTATTTTCAAACTTTAGAGTGAATCCGGATTTACCTGATATGTTGTTTGAGTTTAATGCCCCGAGCAACGCCGAAAAAACCGAACTTAAAACCATCAAATAGAATGAATTCATTATGAAAAAATTTAGCTGTATAGTATTTTCAATTGTTTTACTGTCCTTTTTATCTGTTGGGGATCTGCAGGCGCAGCGGATGAAGCATGGCGGCGGAATGAAAAAAGCTGGGGGTGGGGGTCAATTTAGTCGAGGCGCTAACAACCGTTCAATAAATGGTGGCTCCAGACGCTCTTCGACACGCCCGAAATCACAAAACTACAGTAGGCCGAAAACTACAAAGCGCCCATCATATACATCACAAAAACGACCCTCCAGTGCTGTAAAATCACGCCCTAAAAACTCAGGCAACCAGGTGCGAGCTAAAGGTGGCGGAAGAGTTGATAGCAAAAACCTAAGAGTAAAGGGTGGTGATAAATCCATCAAGAACTCTGGCAATAAAGTTGGCAATAAGGTTAATGTGAAGGGCGGGAATAAAAATGTAAATGTAAATATAGACAACAGCAGAAATGTTCGGATAAACAAAAATGTTAGGGTGAACGGTGGGCATTCTAACCGTTATTACAACGGCCATCGCGGTTACTACCCTTATCGTCACCATGCTTATAGACCATATCACTATGGCTCATATTGGCATCCTTTTGGTTTCTTTGTTGCCACCATGGCTGTTACCGCAATAATAGTTTCTGTAAATAACCAACAGTATCATTACGATAATGGGGTCTACTACACGCAAAGCTCTGGTGGATATACAGTGGTAAACCCGCCAACCAATATCGTGGTTAACAGCCTGCCAGAGGGTGTGGAAAACATCACCTTGGATGGTAAAGCTTATATGTATTTCGGCGGT
This sequence comes from Lysobacterales bacterium, assembly GCA_021648125.1. Classification (GTDB taxonomy): domain Bacteria; phylum Pseudomonadota; class Gammaproteobacteria; order Xanthomonadales; family SZUA-36; genus SZUA-51. The sequence goes on along the minus strand of JAKITK010000029.1, from coordinate 33,650 downwards.
GCCTTTTATGTTAAAGAAAATGGTAAATACCGAGTTGTAGACGCTCCAGATGGCGCAGTTATAACCAATATTCCAGAAGGTGGCGAAGAAGAAGAGATTGGTGGTGAGAAGTATGTGGTATACAACTACACTTATTTCAAACCATTCTCACAAAACGGCAAGGATATGTACCAAGTCGTAGAGATGGAAGCTGCTGAGTAAACACCTTAGCAAACTGAACCCAGGCCGTCACTCTGCTGGCGGCCTTTTTCTTAGGCGAACTTAAACTTGGTACAACGCCGCGCACCGCTTATGGAATCTGTAATAAAATCAGCCCTACCACCATTTACAATCCACATTTCGATACCTGCTTGCTGACAGATTTCTGCAGCCTGTAGTTTAGAGGTCATGCCGCCGGTACCAATATCGGAATCACGCTCATCAATCATTTCCCGGGCAACAACGAGATCAGAGACCTCACTGATAAACTCAGCATCTGGATTTTCGTGGGGATTAGCGGTAAATAAACCATCAATATCAGAAGCCAACATTAGAATATCAGCTTGTAACAAGCCAGCAACATAGGCAGATAGCTTATCGTTATCACCAAATTCAATTTCCTCGGTCGCTACCGTGTCATTTTCATTCACAATTGGCAAATAACCATGTGCAAGCAGGTCATTGAGGGTATTACGGGTATTTTCTTCCGCAATTGGATTAGAAAAATCACGGTAGGTCAGTAAACACTGAGCACTACGGATATCAAAATCGCGGAAAACCTCCTGATAAATATGCAGCAGCAAAGGTTGTCCTATAGCTGCCATTGCCTGCTTGGATTCGAGCATTTGCCAATGATTAACTGCAATATTATGACGCGCAGCCGCGATTGCTCCGGAAGACACCAGAATAATTTCGTAATCCTCCTGCAGGCTGACAATTTGTCGAGAAATATCTTCTATCTTGCCCCGGGAGATACGCTCTGTGCCCGCAGTTAAGGTGGAAGAGCCCAGTTTAATTACTAATCTTTGTTTCGCTTTGTGATCTTGAGAATTATTCACGGATCTGCCCTTGGCCATCTATAAACCATTTATTAGTCACCAACTCACCCAAGCCAACAGGCCCGCGAAAATGCAGTTTCTGGGTAGATATAGCAATTTCCGCACCCAGTCCAAATTCACCGCCATCAGTGAAACGACTCGAAGCATTATGATAAACAGCGGCGCAATCTACCTGCTGCTGGAAATCCACTGCCAGCGCTCGATTATCACTAACAATCACTGCTGAATGGCCACCAGAGAATTGGTTAATCATGTTAATTGCTCTACTACTGTTCACAACCAGGCCAATTAATATTTTTTCTGAGAGAAATTCTTCAGACCACATTTCATCAGACGGCATCGCCAACACATTCCGGTTGAGAGCGCAGACTTCCTTATCCCCGAAGACACTCAGCCCCAAATCAGTCAGCTGTTGTACCAGCTCATGTAACTTTTCCGGTAAATTCGGTAGATCAAGATGCAGTAGAATTTTATCCAGCGCATTGCAAACACTCAGCCGTTGTTTGCCATCTACTGCAACCCTGCTAGCCATAGCAAAGTCACAAGTCTTATCAATATAGAGGAAATTATTACCCCGGCCACTGATCAAGGCAGGAACCGAGGTGTTTTTTTGCACAAATTCAATCAGTTTTTCACCACCTCGGGGAATGATCAGATCAATATTGTGGGTGTTATCACAGATCAGCGCCTGAGTCTGGCTGCGGTCCATCTGCAGATATTGCACAAAGCTTGTATCCACACCGTTGTCCGCCAGCGCCTGATGCCAAAGCCCGACCAGCACTAAATTCGTATGTAATGATTCTTTCCCGCCCTTGAGCAAAATCTGGTTGCCGGCCTTAAAAGCCGTCACCGCAGCCTCAATGGTTACATCCGGCCGCGATTCATAAATAATTAAAATTGTGCCGAAAGGTACACTGCGATTTTCGATCAACAAGCCGTCTTCGCGCTGATGCTGATACAACACCCGACCTTCCGGGTCTTCGAGAAGAATGACTTTCTCAATCGCAGCAAGCATGGCATCAACCTTGGCAGAATCCACCTTCAAACGATCAGATAAGGAGGGATCCATTGCTGCACACCCTGCCAAATCTCTTTGGTTGGCGGCGAGTATTTGCGCTCTGTTCTGTGTAATCAGTTGCGCCAGGGAAGATAATGTTTGGTTCTTAGTCACACTATTCATATTATATTTTCTGTCTGCCTGAATTTACGGTAAAATATCACTTACAAGGAAAATGGTTATCTAATTAGTTATCTAATCGACCAACCATAACATTGCTTCGAACACTTGATTGAGCAGATGAAGTCATCTGCTCAGGGTAAAATCATAACTTATTATTGTATGGTTTTGCCATTGGAATGGATCTATAGACTAAGCTTTTCAACATAATCACTTAAATCAAACGCGTAACGCGAAAAACATAAGTACCAGAATGACTATAAAACCATGCCAGATGACCTGATCAAACTCGCCAATCTCTCCTTTGCCTGGGGTGAAAAGGTGATTCTCAAGGATATTAACCTCAGCATTCCGCGAGGTTCGGTAGTTGCTATTATGGGGCCATCGGGCGTGGGTAAAACCACCGTTTTACGCTTAATTACCGGTCAATTATCACCCACAAAAGGAACTGTGGAAGTTGATGGCATGTGCGTTTCCAGCATGAGTCATAAAAACCTCTACAAAATGCGCCGTAATATCGGTGTTTTGTTACAAAACGGTGCTTTATTCACTGATCTTGATGTGTTCGAGAATGTTGCGGTACCGGTACGCGAACACAGCAACTTGCCTGAAGCGCTGATTCGGCGACTGGTTTTAATTAAACTAGAAGCGGTTGGTCTGCGTGGTGCTGTTGACCTAATGCCATCGGAACTCTCCGGCGGCATGGCCAGAAGAGTGGCATTAGCTAGAGCCTCGGTATTGGATCCATCACTTATGCTTTATGACGAACCGCTGGCCGGGCTCGATCCTATTGGTGCATCCACGATTCTGCGTCTTATTCGGGATACCAACGATGCCATGGGAATGACCAGCGTGGTAATTACCCACAGTGTTGAAGATATGATGGAGCTAGCAGATTATGCCTACATAATCGCCAGCCAAAGTATTGTTGGTCAGGGAACACCTGAACAACTACGAGAGAATACCGACCCACGAGTTGTGCAGTTCCTGAACGGTGAAATTGATGGGCCGGTGCCCTTCCATTACCCCGCCAGCGACCTCCACCAAGACCTGTTAGGCTAAGGCTGCTATGTCTAAAACGAATTCAAATATGGATGCAATTACCAAACCATTGGCAACCCTTGGTCGCAGCGTGTTGTTCTTTGGACAAATTCTGGCGGCATTCCGACCCGATGCTAAAATGTTCCGGGCGATTCTAGCGCAAGTCTATTTTATCGGCGCCCGCTCGCTGGTAATCATCATGGTTTGCGGCTTTTTTGTTGGCATGGTGCTCACGCTGCAGAGCTATGTTGAACTAAGCAAATTTGGTGCTACCGACTCAGTAGGAGTCGTACTGGCACTGTCGTTATTCAGGGAGTTGGGGCCGGTACTGACCGCACTGCTGTTTTCAGGCCGGGCTGGTACCTCCATTGCCGCAGAAATTGGCTTGATGAAAGCCACCGAGCAATTATCTGCGATGGAATTAATGGCAATAGACCCTGTGAAACGGGTAGTTGTTCCGCGTTTTATTGCCGGAGTAATCAGCCTGCCACTACTGTCTATGCTGTTCACACTGCTTGCGCTTGCCGGCGGTGCAACTTATGCCATCAATATTATGGGTGTCGACAGCGGTATATTTTGGGGTAATATGGTTTCAAATGTTGGCTTCCAAAGTGACTTTATGATGAGTTTCTGGAAAAGCTTGGCCTTTGGCATCATCGCCAGCTTTATTGCGGTGTTTTCTGGTTATTTCACCACCCCCACCGGCGATGGCATTGGCCGGGCGACCACTCAAACTGTTGTTGTCAGCGCTGTGGTAGTGCTGATAGTTGATTTTTTAATTACCGTTTTAATGACTTGGACTTAAGAGAAGCAAGACAATGAGATCACGATATTCAATAGAAATCATGGCAGGCCTGTTCCTGCTACTGGGCGTCATTGCCCTGATGTTCCTCGCATCCACTGCCACCGACTTGGGCAGTAAGTTGGGTAAAGAACACTACAGCCTGAGCATGCGGTTTTTAAATGTCGGCGAACTGAAGTCGCGTGCCCCGGTGACGATTGGCGGCGTCACTATTGGTGCCGTCAGAAAAATTAAACTCGACCCGGTTACTTTTGAAGCCTTGGTGATAATGGATATCAACAGCAAGTTTGATCAAATCCCAACAGATACCAGCGCCGCTATTCTTACTACCGGAATTCTTGGCGATAAGTATGTCGGCCTTGAACCCGGTGGTGCACTCGAAGTTTTAAGCGATGGTGATGAAATTACCATTACTCAATCCGCTATCGGTATCGAACAACTGATTGCGAAATACTTGTTTAGTGTTGATAACAAAGGTTAATAATGATGAGATTACCCCTAATTAAAGCTACCCTGATTTTCCTGCTGCTGAGTTTCAGCCTGCAGACACAAGCCATGGAACCACGAGAAATAATTCAGCAAAGCGCGCATGAGGTGCTGACGAAAATTAATGCCAACCGGGCTGATTATGAGGCTAACCCAGAAAAGCTCATACAACTGGTAGATGATGTACTGATGCCGTGGTTTGATGATGTCTACGCGGCAAGATTAATCCTTGGCCGCCACGGGCGCGGTGTTCCAGCAGATAAAATTCAACTGTTTGCTAGCGCCATGCAGGACCTGCTGGTTGAACGCTATGCCAGTAGTATGCTGGGTTTTAAAAGCAAAGACCAGCTGGAAGTTCTGAAATTGCGTGGCAAAAACACAGAAAAGTTAACCCGTGTACGCGCACGAATCGCGCTCGCAAATAATCAGTGGGTACCGGTGGAGTATTCATTTCATAAGGTCGGAGATATGTGGAAAATGTTCGATGTCACAGCGGAAGGCATTTCCTATATCATCACCTATCGTAACCAGATTGGCCCCATGGTTCAGGCCGATGGCATTGACGCTGTGATTGAAAATCTGCGTTCTGGTAGCGTTAAACTGAAAGACTAAGCAACGAAATCGTATGGAAAATAAATCAAACCCCAGTTTCGAAATACGCGATGGCAAGATCAACTTGCAAGGCGATTTAACCCTGAGCACCGTGAAAGCGACCTACCAGAAAAGTCTGCCGTTGGCAAAGCTGACCGCACTGCCCGAGTTGATTGACCTGAAAGAGGTTAACAGAGTGGATAGCTCAGGCTTGGCCTTATTGTTGGAATGGCAAAGCTGGGCGGTGGCCCATGATCACCGCTTTTGCTATTGCAATGTACCCGATAAACTTTTGAAACTTGCATCACTTTGTGGTGCTACATTTGTATTAAATATGGTTTGCTGCCCCGATGAAAACTAAATCAATCTATAAATTCCTGAGCATCCTGTTATGCGTATTTTTGCTTAGTGCATGTGCCACAAGCGGGCCAATATCTGACTCTGAGAATGACCCTTGGGAAAACTATAACCGTTCAATGCACAAATTCAATACAGGTTTTGACAAAGCCCTACTCAAACCGGTGGCAAGCGGTTATCGAAAAATCACCCCTGAACCCGTTCGCAAAGGATTAGGTAATTTTCTTAACAATCTGGCCTACCCTAACACCATTTTTAATCTCCTCCTGCAAGGCGAGTTTCGTAAGGCATTAATCAGCACCGAGCGCTTTATATTCAATAGTACGGTCGGTATTTTTGGTATCTTTGATGTCGCCAGTAACGCCGAAATCCCATTACACGATGAAGATTTAGGTCAAACACTGGCCGTGTGGGGCTGGGATAATAGCCGTTATTTTGTGTTGCCGTTTTTTGGGCCATCAACCGTTCGAGATGGTTTCGGGCGACTTGGGAACAGATACCTCGATCCGGTTACCTATCTGGCAGCAGAAAAAAGCACCTGGTCGCCTTGGGTTTTGGATAAACTACATGTTCGCATCCGTTTGATGGACCAGGAAGAATTGATTGAATCCAGCAATGACCCTTATGTTTTTATTCGTGATGTCTGGTTGCAAAATCGCGAGTTTAAAATTTATAACGGTGATCCTCCGGCGCTGGATTATGAAGCCTTTTTGGAAGATTAAATCATCTGGACACTGTTGATTTATTCAAGCTAAAAAAATTCGCATTAACAAACTCTTGAACAACGCCAGCGGGTTTACGCTATATCGAACAAGCTCTAGAGTCGTTATCTGGGGATCGGGAGATAGCTGAGTAGTTGCACCTGATTGCCAGAAAGAGTACGCTTTTATATTCTTGCGGTTAACTATGGGAGATATCTGCATGCTGCCAAGAACATTGTGTCTAATTGTGTTGGGCACTTCATTGTTATGGGGGTGTGACAAAAACGCTGATTCAGAGGCTACCACGGAAGTAGTCTTCAGGCATGCGCTTGAGGATTCTCCCATCAGCCTTGACCCTGCACATGCCGCCACAGTCAGTGCTAAATTTCTGGCGGTTAACCTCTACGATACCCTCTACCGGTATAAATATCTTGCGCGTCCTTATGAGTTAGTTCCAAACCTCGCCACATCGTTGCCGCAAATCAGCACTGATGGACTTGAATACACCATCCAAATTCAAGCAGGCACTTATTTCCAGGATGACCCAGTATTTATCAATGGCAGTGGTCGTGAAGTTACTGCTGCAGACTTCATCTATAGCATTAAACGCCAACTTGACCCACAAACACGCGCTCAAGGTGCTTGGTTATGGGTAGATAACATCGCTGGCTTAAAAGCCTGGTCAGAGGCTGGTGCCGATTACCGCTTGCCAGTTAGTGGCCTGCAAGCCCCCAGCAGATACGCCATTAAAATTACTCTTAATCATGCCAATCCTTATTTTACTCACTCATTGGCGCAGGGCTTTGCCGCGATTGTGCCGGTAGAGGCCATCAGCAAATGGGGGCGCGAATTTTCCAGTCGCCCGGTTGGTAGCGGCCCGTTTCAACTGGCATCATTTAACACCAGCCAAGCTGTATTGGTGCGTAACAAAAATTACAGAGAAGATTTCTTTTCCCTAGAGTCCGAAGGCGGAATCCAGGAAAACCACCCAAGACTAGCATCGAATAACGGCCAAAAACTACCCTTGTCAGATCGTATTGAGCTGTTGTTTATCAAAGATGATGTTGCTCGCTGGAACGCGCTTGAAAGCGATGCTGTTGACAGCATACTAGCACCCGCTACTTTATTAACGCAGATACTTACAACTGATAGTGAAGCCAATACAAGATTTAAACTAAAGCCGGCATTAACTGAAAAGTACGAGCTTCTTGCTGCCCGAGAAGCCGGCTTTGTACGCATTAATTTCAATATGGATGATGCTAACATCGGCTATAGCACCGACCCTGAGCGAAACCAGGCAAATCTTGCGTTGCGCTGTGCGATTCGTAAAAGCTACAATTGGAAAGCCCGCAACCAAATATTTTCACAGGGATCAGGTCAGGTTTTTGCCGGAATAATCCCACCCATAGTCTACGAATTTGATCCGGAATTTTCTCCTGAATCTATTCGCCATGACCCTAGCGGTGCCCGCGAGTTATTACGCCAGCATGGTTGGAATGCAGATAATCTGCCTATGCTTACTTACGGATATTCGGTATCAGTTACTCAAAATCAGATGTTTGAACAGTTTCGCGGATTTCTAATCGAGATAGGTTATCCTGCAGAAAAAATCCAAGCACGAAAGTTCGCAAATTTTGGTGACTTTCTACGCGCATTGCATGAAAACAATCTCAACACTATTCCCTCCGGCTGGGAAATGGATTATCCAGATGCCAGCGATACTTTACAACTGTATTACGGCCCCAATCGCACACCGGGATCAAATAATGCCAACTTTAATAACCCAGAATATGATCGCCTGTTTCGCAAAGCTCGGTATATGCCGCAATCACCAGAGCGAACTACCACCCTAGCACAGCTTAATCAAATCGTTACCGACGCTTGTGTGACTATTTCAGGCTTGGCACGCACGCGAATTTTTATCTGGAACAAACGCGCTAATGTTATTCCCGACCGTGCTTTTACCGGAGGATATTTCCTACGCTTTGCTACGCTTAATACGGCTGGAAACAAGCCGGAATCACCGTAGCCTTCGCGGTTCCCACTGATATCCCGGCTCTGAGGCAGGGAAGACAAGTCGTGGAAAGCCATGGAGTGTTGATTGTGTCCTTTGCTTTACTTCTCAGTGCATATATATACAAGGGTGGTGCTAAACTTAAGACATGCCGATATACCTTCGCAAAACCCTTCACAGCCTGAGCCTGCTTCTTGGGGTTACTTTCATCAGTTTTTTGTTAATGGTGTATTTTGGTCCCGACCGTAGTTATGCAATCGCAGGTAAGAACCCAGACACTGCCCAACTAGAAGAAATTCGTCAACAACTTGGCTATGATCAACCATTCCTCAATCGTTACTTCACTTACATTAAAGACCTCGCCAGCCTTAATCTCGGGCAGTCGGAAAGTAATGGAAAGCCGGTATCACAGCTGCTGGCAGAGACAATACCAGTTTCTTTAATGGTATTGTTGCCCGGTTTTTTGGTCGGTAATCTGCTGGCTTTGCTATTAGCAATGGTGGCCGCCTGGTACCGGCACAGTTGGCCAGACCGACTGCTCACCAACCTTTCGCTTGCCGGGGTCAGCGTCAGTTTTTTAATCATTATTATTCTGCTCTCAACCTGGTTGTGCACACCCCAGGGGCTGAATTTATTTCCCAGCAGGGGCTGGCGCGTGGATAGCCTAGCTTCATGGTTTACCTATGCTACCGTGCCTAGTTTGGCGCTGATCATAGTCACCGTATTTTTCAACTTGCGATTTTACCGGGCACTGTTGTTGGATGAGATGCAGCAAGACTATATTCGCACCGCGCGGGCTTATGGCGCAGGCCCCTTCAGTATTATGTTCAAGGAGGCGTTACCTAACACCCTGATTCCGTTCCTTACCCGCCTGTTATTTTCCCTGCCCGCTATTTTAGTATCGGGCTCCTTACTGCTAGAAAGTTATTTCGGCATCCCCGGCGTTGGAAAAGTCAGTTTTGATGCTATTTTTAACGCCGACCAACCCGTACTGAATGCGATTGTTTCGCTCTCGGCCATACTGGTTATCGTGATTGCCTGGCTCGCCGATTTTATTTATCCATACCTTGATCCGCGGATAAACCTGCAGGCTGAAACACCATGACAGCAAGCCTGAAATCCGCAAAATTTTCATCCCGATATAAGTTACCTGCATTAGGCACGCTAATTTTTATCGGTTTTATTGGCATATTACTAACCCTCGCCGTCTACCCGCTTGCGGAGTGGCAGACCATCAGCCCTGACCGATTTGCCGGTATCAGTCTGGAACACCCGTTGGGAACCAACGCACTCGGTCAGGACATTGCCTCACGCGCGGAAAAAGCCAGCTGGCACTCCCTTAGAATCGGTTTCCTCGTTGCCTTGTGCGCGGGCTTACTCGGTGTCAGTCTAGGCCTTTTGTCGGGCTGGTATGCAGGGCGTTGGCCGGATACTGTCATTCTCTGGTTAACCGGTGTAATGGAGGCTATTCCCTTCTATTTATTTGTTGCTGCACTAGCCTATGCCTTGAGGCAATTTAATTGGTCTATGGAGCTGGCAATGGTAATTACCTTCTGGACAACAATGGCCCGACTGATTCGCGCCGAAGTAATCAGGCTTAAACAACGCGACTTTATTCTTTCCGCACGCGCCATAGGTTTAAGCCCCGGCCGTACCCTGACAGCCCATATCCTGCCCAACACATTACCGGTGCTGCTAGTGCAGTTGAGCATGATTTTCATTGCTGCGATTAAGGCTGAGGTCATCCTCAGCTTCCTCGGCCTAGGTAATAACAGCAACATCAGCTGGGGACAAATGATTTCTGAAAGCACCCATGAAGTCATCAGTGGCCACTATATGAATTTCGTTAGCGCCTCAATTTTATTATTCATGCTGATCTATTCCATTAGTTTAATCACCGATAGCCTGCAGACCCGGAGTGATCCGCGCCAGGGAATTGCCTAATGAACCCGATAGTCAGCATCAGAAACCTGAGCATTAGCTATCCCGGTGCCGGGGCAAGATCCGCAGTGAAGCACATAAATATGGATATTCTACCCGGCCAGGCAGTGGGTCTGGTAGGGGAATCCGGCTGCGGAAAAACCACCCTCGCGCTGGCATTGATGGGAATGTTGCCGCCCGGCTGCGACCATCGGGGTGAAATTATTATTTCCGGACAAAAAGTGGATTTCTATCAGCGCCCAGGGCAGCCATCGGCGCGTGATCATTGCGCCATGATTTTCCAGAATCCGCAGACATCCTTAAATCCAGTTATTTCAATTGGCACACAAATCAATCGAATCATCCAGCGTTATAGTCGCTTAAAAAAATCAGCTATCCCGGACCGACTTGCCGAATTGCTGATGTTGGTTGGATTGCCGGATCATTGCGGAAAATTATACCCACACGAGCTTTCCGGCGGAATGCAGCAACGGGTCTTATTGGCAATGGCGCTAGCGCGTGAAGCCAGTATATTGATAGCAGACGAACCAACCACCGCCCTGGATGCCGGCACCCGATTACAAATTCTCAACCTGCTCAAACAATTACAGGAAAAGCAAAATCTTAGTTTATTGCTCATTAGCCATGATCTCTCTGCAATTGCCAGGGTCTGCCAGCAGGTTGCAATCGTGTATCAGGGTCGGATTGTAGAGCAAGCTCCACAGAAGTTGATTTATACTCAGCCCCGTCACCCATACAGTGCTGGCTTACTAGCTGCCATTCCGAAAATCCACCCAAAAAGACCGCGCAAACTGCAGACGCTACTGGGTGAGGCAAACCACGCTACAGAGCAAAGTGGATGCGGCTTTGCTTCGCGCTGCCCCAGGCGGGAGGCATACTGTGAACAACAACTCCCACCGCTCAACGCTACACTGGAGAAAAACCAACATTTTGCCTGCTTTAACCCCAGGCCTTTGCCAACGGTGAGAAAATGAAGCCTGCCGATACATCAACCGGGGTACACGCCAATGGCTTGATGAAGCTTTGGCCAGCCTCTAACAAACAAGCCCCACGGGTTGGTCTGAATAATCTAGATTTAATTATCCCAGCCGGAAAAACCTATGGCCTTGTAGGTGAGTCCGGCAGTGGAAAGTCGACCCTTGCGCTGGCATTACTTCGACTAATTAAACTAGATGCTGGTGAAATATGGATCAACGGCCAAGCTATTCAAACACTGAGCCAAGCTGAACTTCGGGCACAGCGCCAACATATGCAGCTAATCTTTCAAAATCCTCTGGCAGCACTGGATCCCCGACAGCGGATAGACAATGCTATTTTGGAACCGCTCGCCCTACATAAAATCGGCACTGCCATACAGCGCCGACAACAGCTGCGAAATTTATTCGAATTAGTCGGGCTCAGCCAGTCTTTAGCTAGTCGCTACCCACATCAACTTTCCGGAGGACAACAACAGCGGGTAATGATTGCCCGGGCACTTGCCTGCCGGCCCAGCTTTTTGATCGCAGACGAGCCGGTATCTGCATTGGATGCTCCCATTCAGGCACAAATCCTCAACCTACTGCGGGAATTACAGGCCGAACTTGGCTTTACTATGCTATTTATTTCACATGATCTTGCGGTGATTCAGTTTATCGCCGATATTGTCGGTGTCATGTATCAGGGAGAACTGCTCGAACAGGCAAATAACGAGGCATTATTTAACAACCCTTGTCATCCTTATACTGAAAGTTTACTAGCGGCGGCGGGAGCCGGGATGCAAACTGCAAGGCTGAATTCCCACGACCAAGCGCCACGAAAAACCCCATTAACCGGTAGTTGTTGCTATAGCGCTGGCTGTTTACGCGGCATGGCCGTATGTAGCCAGCAAACACCCACACTCAGGTATATCAACAAATCTCCGCCGCATTGGGTAAAATGCCTGCATTATGAAAATTGACATACGATTTAGCTTTAAAATATTCCTGTTACTGGCAGTATTTGTGCTGGCCACATCTTGCGGCGGAAAACAGCACAAAATATCTAACCAGCCACCACAGATGTTCATCGCCAATATTGAAACCATTGGTGACGACATCCAGTTTCAGTTACAAATACGAAATATTAATAACATAGCTATTCCTAAGGCACGGATTCACTTTGAGTTTTATTTCGCTGATATACCGGTCTTTGACGGAGTTCAATCCCTCGATCTTAGTCTCGATGGACGCGGTACTGAACAAGCTGGCTGGCGGGGAAAAGCTAATCCTGAAGCTATTCATAGCCTGAAGCAACTGACTGAGGGCACCATCAGGGACTTGGACTATCGCTCTACCGGTGAAATGATGAACTTAGATACCAACAAAAAGCTGGCCTTCAGTAGACGCGGTAAAGTTTTTGCCGTCCCCGGAAAACCCGGACATTTCCGCGTGGCTGGTGTTTCGGATCGTAGCCGGGTCAATCATGAAGCCATAAACAGGGATGAAAACTATAATTAAATTAACGGGGCAAGTTATTTTCTCTTGCGGAACATAAATACTGGGAAATCAAAAAATACAGTCGCTGTTGCCAACGGAATTAAACCCCATCAGATTTTATCTGAGCATTTCAATATGAGGAATACCATCTTCAAGGTATTCATCTCCCTCGGGCTGAAACCCGAGACTGGCATAAAAACTCTGCAGATGAAATTGTGCCGATAAACGAATACCCTTGCCCGGATAATACCGCTGGGCAGCCTGCATACCCTGTTCCATCAATTCTCGACCAAGGCCACTACTGCGTTGCCCTGTACTAACAATAACCCGGCCAATGGCAGGCTCTGTATATTTCACCTCCGGGGCGAGCAGGCGCAGGTATGCTACCAGCTCATTTCCCTGCACTCCACAAAGATGCCAAGCCGCCTGATCAAGACCGTCCATATCCTGATAGGGGCAGTCTTGTTCAACTACGAATACTTGCGTTCGCAAAGCCAGTATCTGATAGAGCGTGCCGGTGTTAAGTTCAGTGAACGAATACTCGTTCCAGATCGTATTATTCACAGACATTCGGTTACAATTCCCAGTCACTCGAAATAATCAACATCATAACTCATGCCCAGCCCTAATAACTCACTCCGGCACCTGCCATTATTTGTGGCTATTGAAAGCCAAGCGGCAAGCGTCAATTCCGGAGTGTTTATGTTTTCCAGAAGCATGGCCCGGCAGTTGCTTGCCCACCTTTCGGTGGATCTCGCAGAAATACTCCCGGATGTACAAAAAACGGCGATGACTACGAGTGCGGCAATATATGACCAAAGTCAGTTATTACGACCTGACCTGCCGATTTTTAGCACTCTTTCAGAATTGTTAGAAGCCAGCTTTGCCGGCCAAGATTTTCAACCACGCCTACTGGCATTTGGTGCACATAAGGGGCAACTACCTGCTATTGGGTTAATGCCAGAAAGTGAACTCCTGGGCGGCTCATTCCAGCTAATTCCGCTGCAACTGAGTGCCAACGCTGAACTTATCGAGCCATTGGCAGAGCAACTAGAACACCTGCTGTTGGAAAAAGGTCAATTATCTGCACATAGTGCCCAATGGCTGCAGGAAGAGCTGGGGCAAAAAATAGTCCATGCCCGTTTTATGACCCTCAATGACTTGCTAGCCATGTTGTATATGCAATTGGAAACCGCCGGTCTCGCCCCGCTGTGGCAATGGCTAGAGAAAATGCTGCACAAGCCAAACTTCAGCGCTGATATCTGTCTTGAGAATGGCCCGAAAATCGAATACCGTAACGGCGCAGTAAACATTCACTTTTTAAGCTTTGACCAATGGGCGGCAGCGCTCTCAGAGCCTGAAGAAAATTACCTTGCCTGGCTAAACCTATATCGGCAATCGGCATTACTGCTCGAAGCCCACGGGCTGGCTGTAAATATTCTGGTATTAAGCAATAAAGGCGAGCAACAACTTGATTCGCTCTATTGTGAGCCAAGCACCGGCAATGCTCGCAGCGAGGGCATTACTCATCACTTCAATCCACAACTCGGATTGCTTGCTACCAGTGCCAATGTAGGTGGTAAGCAATTTAATTATTACCCGCTTAAACCTGCCGGTATTGAAGAACTAAAAGTCTTACTGAGCGCCCGTTACCCCAAAACTATCACTGTTAATCAGTATACTGGCCTCTGTATAGACCAAAATCAGCGGAAGTTAAGCACCAACCATGAGTAAACCATTCAACAAAAACCCTCTCGTGCGTGTCGCCAATTCTCCGATTCACGGGCGTGGATTATTTGCCCGTGAAGATATCCCGGCAGAAGTTTTTATCGGTACTTACGCCGGCAAAAAAACCATGGATAACGGCATGCATGTGCTATGGGCCTGGGATGAAGCAGACGAGGAATGGGTAGGTGTTGATGGTGACAATGAAATGCGCTTCCTTAACCATTCCAGCAAACCTAATGCAGAATTCTACGATACCGACCTCTATGCACTAGGCAACATCGCTGTAGGTGAGGAAATCACCTTCGACTACCAGTGGGATGATGAAGAATAAGCTATGAAAAACACGGGAAAAACCTGGGGAACAGTACCTTGAGATAGCGCCCCCACTTGAATAGTTTTAATTCAACCCCACTTTATTTGCATAGAGCTTAAACAATCAAATCATTCCTACAGACAATAATTTGCACCCGGAGAAACTTATGAGCCTGGATACCGCCACTCGCGAAGTTATCGAAACCCATCTGCAACAAAACAAAGTTGTACTATTTATGAAAGGTACACCTGAACAACCCATGTGCGGGTTTTCTGCGACGACTATCGGCATGCTCAATCAATTGCTACCGCAATTTCACAGCATTAATGTGCTCGCCGATGAAGCCATTCGTGAAGGCATTAAAGTCTATGGCGATTGGCCGACTATTCCACAGTTGTATATTGATGGTGAACTAATTGGCGGTTGCGACATTATTACCGGCATGTTCAATTCCGGAGAATTACACGAAATGCTGGGCCAGCCTAAACCTGACCGCAGCCCGCCGGAAATCAGCATTACTGATCAGGCGGTAAAAAATATTTCTGAAGCTATGAGCGGACATGATGACCTGGCACTGCATTTTAGTATCGATAACAGCTGGCAGGCGCGCTTCCAGTTAGCTGCGGTCGAAGGTCACGAAATTGAAGTTGAATCCAACGGCATGAAAATCCTGATGGATCTGCCTACCGCACAAAAAGCCAAAGGCGCGGTTATCGACTGGGTAGACACTCTCGATGGCGAAGGTCTGAAAATTGATTTGCCCGGCGCACCCAAACCGGTCAACCAGTTGTCGGTTAGTGAACTTAAACAGCGTTTGGATAACCATGAAATCCTGCTGCTGGATATCCGTAACCCACAGGAACGCGCACTGGCAAGCATCTCCGGTTCGGAACCGTTAGACAAAGCCATGTTGGAAAAACTGGAAAACATGCCCAAAGACACCGCCATGGCATTTATTTGCCAGCATGGCAACAGTTCACAAGGAGCTGCTGAACACTTCCGCCGCAAGGGCTTTACCAATATCCATAATGTGACCGGCGGTATCAATGCCTGGTCGCTGGAAGTGGATGATTCGGTGGCCCAGTACTAATGTTTTGTGAGAATAAAGTCGTACATTTTGCTCTAAATAAAACAAGATGTTTGCAGCACGATTTTGGTGGATATATTTAGTAAAAGTCGTACAATTCTCACTGAAAACTAGAAAGCCTTACTCAATTTTATTAATAAAGTCGAATGTTTATTGGTTAACTAACTGACATTTTTTGTAAAATGGCCTGCTTCAGCATTTAAAAAGGCAAAAGTTAAAGGGGTATTATGAAGTTCCAGATTGAAAATTATGTAAAGATTACCTGTATAGAAGACATCAAAAATCGATTCCAGTATAAACCTAGTGTCGATACACAAAACGCTCGTTTAATCGAAGTTATCGAGCCTTATAACCTGCCGGAAAAAGGCGGTAAAATCAGCTGCAGTATCAAATCCTGCCATACACCACACTACAAGGGTTACCTAATAAAAACATCCGACAATACGGAAACCAATATTGGTAAGGATTGTGGTAAAAAACATTTTCCCGATTTCGTAGTACATTTCAATAAAGCCACTAAAAAACATCGTATTCGCTCTAAACAAGAACAACTTAATGGCATCATCGAGCAGAAGTGCGAAATTTATTCTCGTATAAACGACTTGATCCATCAGGAATATGGCGGAAGCTGGTGTCAAAAAGCCTATAAAAACTTCTCCAAGCACTATCCCAATCAAGCTATAGACGACCTGAAACAACGAGCAATACGTAATGACGCGACCATTTCATATTCCAGAAAACGCACCGAAACCGAGGTTAGTGACATGCTCGCAAGCAACCCTGGGAGTAAACGAGAAGAGTGGCTTTATGAGGATATACCGGTAGGCGTCCTCGCTGGCTTGGATATATTCCAACAATCCATCAGGTCAATACTGATCGAAAAACTAACAAACCCCCTGAACGAACTTACCCAGACAGACAAAACCAACCTTTCCACAGCCAAACTCAATAAGTTCGCACGCTGGGCCGGTGACATCGAGCTGCTTTTCAATGAAGCAGAACAACTGATAAAAGCCAATAGAAAATTTTTTCAGCACGATAACCTCATACTACTCATCAAACTTGACATCAGTGAGCAAGCCAAGCAAGAAATCAACTTGTTGGAATGGGACTACAAAAATGCCGATGTCACCGAGGCATCTCAAAAAAAATTACGGAATCTTATCAAAAACAACACAAAACGCGGCATTGTCCAGTTATAGAATTTAAGCGATAAAAATTAGTTTTCAGAGTATTAATCTAATATTCTACACACAACTTACCTGTTCCCTACAGTAAAGGCATGATCATGAAATAGCTGAAAAATGTACGACTTTATTCTCACAAAATAACTAAATAACCAAACCCATAGATGTATATAATTTATATATATTATATAGTATATAAAGCCATTTAATATATGTTATATTATATATATGAAAACAGCGTCTCTTTCTGTCTGCTCAAACCATACCCTTCGTGCGGTGGCCCTTCTAGCCGCCATGATCAAAGCCGCCCGCAAAGAGCGTAATATGAGCCAAGCGGCCTTGGCTGAACGCCTCGGAGTTAGCCTATTGACTGTCCGGTCGATTGAAAAAGGCAATTTAAAAGTTGCCGTGGGCACAGTTTTTGAAGCTGCCGCAATTGTTGGCATCCCATTACTGGCGAAAAACCAGCGTGAACTGGACCAATTGACAAAAAGCCTGGCGGCACTTACCACTATTTTGCCACAACGCAGCGGGCGAAAAACAGTGATAGCTGATGATGACTTTTAATACTGAGGCCTTCGTCTGGATATGGCTGCCGGAAGAAAACATGCCCGTGGTGGCCGGTAGACTTTTTGATACTGGCAACAGCCCGCAGAGATTCAGCTTCACTTATGGCAGGAGTTATCTCGCGCGGGAAAATGCTATCGCGCTATCACCGTTTGAATTACCACTACAAGGCGGGATACAGGAAACTCTAGGCATGAGTATTATGCCCTCGTGCCTGCGTGATGCCGGACCGGATGCCTGGGGTCGAAGAGTACTGGAAAGCAGCCTAGTTAAAACTGGGCTTAACGAACTCGACTATCTGTTGTTATCTGGCAGTGACAGAATTGGTGCTCTCGACTTCCAGACCGGTAGTAAACAGTATGTGGCGCGTGAGATGAGCCACCCGCAACTGCACGAATTAATCCGTGCTGCGGAAATGCTAGAAAATCACCAAACCCTTCCGGTAGAGCTTGAAAATGCGCTGCTGCGGGGCACCAGTGTAGGCGGGGCACGGCCCAAAGCAATACTTGAGGAAGAACCGAATCACTATATCGCCAAGTTCAGTTCAACAGCGGATACTTATAATGCGGTAAAAGCCGAATTTATCGCCATGACCCTAGCTTCTCGTTGCGGCCTCAATACAGCCAGTGTTTCATTGAAAAGATCCCTACACAAGGATGTTATTCTGGTTAAACGCTTCGACCGTATCGACACCAGCAACGGCCTCTGCCGACGACAAATGCTGAGTGCATTAAGCCTGCTGCAACTGGATGAAATGGAGGCTCGTTATGCCAGCTATATTGATCTTGCCGACCTGATTCGCCAGCGTTTTACCCGACCGCAAAAAACTCTACATGAACTGTTTCAACGCATCGCCTTCAATATCTTGATCGGCAATACCGACGACCATGCGCGCAACCATGCCGCCTTCTGGGATGGCAAAGATTTAACCCTGACCCCAGCTTATGATATATGCCCGCAACCGAGAACTGGTGGTGAAGCCAGCCAGGCCATGCGCATCGACGGCAAGCGCGGCAACTTATCCACGCTTGATAATCTCCGCTCAGTCTGTGAACGCTTCCAACTCACCCCTACCGATGCAAGCATACTAATCGAACAACTAATCAACACTATAAAAATCGAGTGGGACAGCGTGTGTGATCAGGCACAATTCCCTGAGGCTGAACGCCAGCGCCTGTGGCAAAGTGCGGTATTTAATCCTTTTTGCTTTGAAAACTGGGCAGAGTAAAAATAATACAATTATTATTATCTGGATGGGATATTCTTTGAAATTACAAAATAATAAATTGGGGAGCATTCAGTGCCAACACTGAACTGGATCGGCAAAGAGGCCGTCGTTAAACACCACAAAGATGTACCTTTTCGTCTACTGGAACCGGTAGAAGAACTTTCCGCTGGCGATGCCGACTCCGGCAACCTGATTATACAGGGCGATAACCTTGATGCACTAAAAGCCCTGTTGCCGCGTTACGCAGGACAGGTTAAATGCATTTACATTGATCCGCCCTATAACACCGGCAATGAGGGCTGGGTGTATAACGACAATGTTAACAGCCCGGAAATTCGCCGCTGGTTGGGTGAAGTAGTGGGTAAAGAAGGTGAAACTCTAGACCGCCATGATCGTTGGTTGTGCATGATGTATCCACGATTATTACTATTGAAGCAATTTCTACGGAACGATGGGGTAATTTGGATATCAATTGATGATGCAGCCGTAACACTTTTGCGAATATTGATGAATGAAATTTTTGGTAATGAGAAATTTATCGCATGCAATGTTTGGCAAAAACGATATTCAAGAGAGAATCGTGAGGCTATCGGGGATGTGCATGAATACATTGTCGTTTACGCCATGAATCCCGCTCTTTTCAAAGCATCTAGGCATAAAATCCCAATAAATGAGAAACAAGCCAAAGTATACCGGAACCCTAACAATGACCCAAAAGGGCGCTGGCGACCAATTCCAATGACAGCACAAGCAGGGCATGCGACTCCTGACCAATTCTATGAAATTATTGCTCCATCCGGCAAATCATTTCGGCCACCAAAAGGTCGATGCTGGGGGTTTGCCAAAGCCACTTTTGAAAAACTAAGGTCTGATGGGAAAGTCTACTTTGGTAAAACAGGTAACTCACAACCCAATACAATCCGTTACTTGTCGGAAGTCGAAGGTGTTGTACCTTGGACATGGTGGCCACATGATGAGGTGGGAAATACTGATGAAGCAACAAAAGAATTAATGGGCATATTCGGTGGTGAGTCACCATTCAATACTTCCCCCAAACCAAGCCGACTCATTGAACGCATACTACAAATTTCGACCGACAAAGACTCTTTAATTCTAGACTCCTTCGCTGGTTCTGGTACCACCGCACATGCATTGCTTAAGAAAAACGCAGAAGATGGCGGTGCCCGTCGATTCATCCTCATTGAGATGGACAAGGTAGTATCCAAGAATATTACCGCCGAACGAATAAAACGAGTAGCCTATGGGTATACAAACTTTAAAGGTAAGGAAATCCCCGGCTTAGGCAGCGGGTTCCAATTTTGCCGTCTATCTTCTAAACCCCTGTTCACCGCCGATGGCCAAATCCGCCGCGATGTCAGCTTTGCCCAGTTAGCTGAATTTGTCTGGTTTGTTGAAACCGGCAGCGGCTATAGCGGTAGCGGTAACTCTCCTTTATTAGGTGTACATGAAGGCCGGGCGATTTACCTGCTCTACAACGGTATTCTGAAAGATAAATCCGTTGCCGGTGGCAACGTACTAACTGGCCCAACATTTGACACTTTACCCGCGTTTGCCGGCCCAAAGACGATCTTTGCCGCTGCCTGCCGTATGGGCGCACGACTATCACGCGAAGGCATCGTATTTAAACAAACCCCTTACGCACTGGATGTTTAACCATGAGTAGCTTTACCGCAAAAATTTACCAAACCCAGGTGCTGAAAACGGTTGAGCTGTACTTTAAATACTGTCACCAATTGCCCAGCCCTTCCGTTGCCTTTAATGCAACCACGGAAAAGCTTTGGGGCAAAGGCATGAGCTATAACCCCCTGACCGGCTTCCCCGATGATATGCCGTATTTTTGCCTCCGGGTACCAACAGGTGGTGGTAAAACATGGTTGGCAGCTAAAAGCGCCGCCCTCATCAATACCCAGTTGTTGCGGGTTGAACACAGTGTATTACTCTGGCTGGTACCCTCCAAACCTATCCGTGAACAAACCCTGCGGGCTCTAAAAAACCGCCACCACCCCTATCATGCAGCACTGCGTGAAGCAGGTCCTGTTACAGTGCTCGATTTGGATGAGGCTAAGAGCATTACTCGGGCAACGCTGGATACTTCAACTGTCGTCATTGTTGCTACCCGCCAAGCATTCCAGGTTGAAAATGAAGAGTCGCGCAAAGTCTACCAGTCCAGTGGCGCATTGATGCATCATTTCGATAATATTTCACCAGTACTGCGGAATGAATTACTGACCGAAGGTGAAGGAGCGGATAAAGCCATACCATTCTCCCTAGCCAATGTGTTACGCATGCGCCGACCATTTGTTATTGTCGATGAAGCCCATAACAGCCGCACTGAACTAGCCTTTGAAATGCTTGCGCGTTTCCGCCCCAGCGGGGTTATGGAACTCACCGCCACCCCGGACCTTGTCCGTACACCTTCCAATGTGCTGCATAGTGTGTCGGCCGCCGAGCTAAAAGCCGAGGAAATGATTAAGCTACCGGTGGTACTGGAGACCGAGGCCGATTGGCAGCAATGCCTGGGCTTTGCGATTGCCCGGCGTGAAAGCTTACAGGCAGCCGCCGAGGCCGAACAGCGCGTTGGGGAACAGTACTTGCGCCCTGTGGTACTGATCCAGGCAGAGCCGCGACGCAAAAATATCGAAACCCTATGTGTTGATAAGGTTTATACAGAGCTAATCGATAACCAGAACATACCCGCCGAGGAGATCACTATTGCTACCGGTGAGGTGAAAGGCCTAGAGCAAATTGATGCTGATTATAAACTCGGTATCGCCGATCCTGACTGCCCTGTTAAGTATGTGATTACCCAAAAAGCACTGGCAGAAGGATGGGATTGCCCTTTTGCCTACATCCTAGTGAGTATGGCCTCTCTGCGTTCTGCAACTGCTGTGGAGCAACTTCTGGGGCGGGTGCTTCGTCAACCGGGCGCTAGCCGCCGCACCAGTGGGGCGTTGAATCAATCTTATGCCTTTGTGGTTTCGCGTAACTTTGCCGATACCGCCAGCACCTTACGTGACCGCCTGGTCACCGGTGCCGGCTTTGAACGCCGTGAGGTGGTAGAGTTTGTTAAGGCCGCAATAGCTGAACAGGGGCGCCTGGATGTTGATCCATATCAGGGTCGCATTATCATTACCCCTGTCGAAGTCCCTCTACCGGAAAAACCTAACTTTAAGGGCCTGCCTAAATCCCTGCGGGCTAAAATAAAGTGGGATAACAAAAATCAAACATTAATTATCAATAAGCCACTGGCAGACGACGAAACTGAAACGCTAAGCAATACAGTTACAACCGCTGCTGCAGTAGCAGCTATTAACCAAGCGGCAGAAGTTAGTAGGACTACTGCACTTGAGTTTTTCCAAACACCCGCGGAGCTGGGTGAGACTTTTCAGGTTCCACAAATGGAGTTACGCGTCAACGGTCAGCTACAACTATTCGACGACCCTGAACTGTTGGACTACCCCTGGGACCTTTCAACCTATGCAGCAACCCCATCAATTGATGATATCAGTCGGTTAGGCGAAAGCATGAAGATTTCCGAGGCTGGAGAGATTGATGTGGATGCTGATTCAGGCCGTGTTGTTACCCGCTTTCTTCCTGACTTGCAGCGTGATTTAGGGCTGGTTTATACCCCAGAAAACTGGGATAAAATTAAATTAGTAGCCTGGATTTGCCGCAACCTGCCGCAACCGGAATCTACACATTCACAGAAAAGTGCTTTTGTGGCAGCCTGGATTGGCACACTGTTGGCTAATCCTCAGATCAACTTGAGTCAGGTTAATCTGTTGAAGTTTCAAATTCGCAATCTTATTGAGAGACGCATTCACAAGCTGCGGCAGGATACCATTACAAACGCGTACCAGCAGACGCTATTTACTGGTTCTGTTGCTGAAAATGTGGCAGTTTCTGCGACACATGTGTTTGAATACCATCCGCAGGCTTATGCCCCAGCGAATGATTATGATGACCGCTACGGGCAATTCACTTTCCGCAAACACTTTTATGGTCGTATTGGAGATTTTGATAGCAAGGAGGAATTTGAATGCGCCTGCTGGCTAGATACTCAAGCACAAAAAGGCAAGATTAACTTCTGGGTGAGGAATCTGGTGCGCCGTGAAGGTTGTTCGTTTTTCTTGCAAAAAGCGAATGGGCGTTTCTATCCTGACTTTCTTTGTCAACTGCCTAATGGGGTTGTTCTTGTGGTTGAATATAAAGGTGGTGACCGCTGGGTAGGGGCAGAAGATGATCGCCTGATTGGTGGTCTCTGGGCTGAGTTATCTAATAATAGTTGTAGGTTTGTAATGATCAAAAATAGAGAATGGTTCCAAATTGGACCGCATCTAAATTAATATTCATCTAAAACGATATCCCGGCTCTGAGCCTAGGAAGACAAGTTTATTGGGTTAAATTAGGTGTTCTCGGCATAGATGAGTTACGAGTAGAAATAACCAATAACCAGAAAAAACACTCCGCTGTAAGTTTAGAGATCAAACTCTGCGATCACCGGGGTGTGGTCTGAGGGTCTTTCCTAGCGGCGGGGTTCTTTGTCTATATAGACTATCAAATAACTAAAGATATTTCTCCATTGCACGATTTTTATATAAGACCCTAGCAACCCTCACACCGTAGCTAAACTTTCGATAAAAAATTACATAGGGGTTTAATTCATGGCGTTGTAATTGTGGTCGAACAGCAACTGCGCGCCCCATATCTGGGTTATCAGCCAGCATTTGGAAACTTGAAATCAGTTGGATCTGGAAATCGTCAGCTTTTTTGTCACCCCATTCACGAAAACCCCGGATATAAATACCGATAAGATCCTGCTCTGCAGTGGGTGATATTTTATAAATTGCCACGCTTTGTTGCTTCTCGTTTAATGTGACCAAGAAGATCATCATTACCCCAGGCCTCAGCTACACCTTTTTCGCCTTCAATTAACTGACTGAGCAACCATTCAGGGCCTTGAGATTCTTCCAGCTTGCGTAAAGCATCTCTTACTATCTCGCTGGTTGAAGTATAACGGCCACTTTCAACCAAGGATTTAATAAATTGCTGTTGGTGTGAGCCAAGCGTAATACTGGTTGTGCGTTGCATGTGATATGCTCCCATAACTAAGTGAACCAAACCAATGTCTCGTTCTTTTGTAGGGTGGGCATTTATGCCCACGCAACGACATTTTAAATGTTTAAGAAAACAATTCGGCTTGGTTGGCTTTTGCGCGTGGGCATAAATGCCCACCCTACGCACTGTTCAACACATACTAACACATTTCAACACTTTCAATTGCCTCTATCGATTTTTTGAACCTGCTTGCCCCCCAATACTGTGCTATCAAATAGGTGGATTAACTACAATCAGGCTTACCATACCTAGGTACTTTCAATTTGTTTTGGCCACTTAGGTAATACCCTGTTGCACTTGAAAGTTGAGTTCAAGCAGACCCCTCTTCTTAGAGATTGAACTCTGCAATAACCGGGGTGTGGTCAGAGGGTCTTTCTTGGCGGCGGGGTTCTTTGTCTATGTAGGCTGTGGTGCATACATCTGCCATTGCCTTTGATGCCAGTACCAGGTCGATGCGCAAGCCCATGTTGCGTCGGAAGGCGGCTTGGCGATAATCCCACCAGCTCCATTGTTTTTCTTTTTGCTCGAACATACGGAAAGTATCAGTAAGCCCAATATCCATAATCCGTTCCAGTGCAGCTCGCTCTGCAACTGAGCAGAGAATTTTATCCTTCCAGCTTTCCGGATCATGCACATCTGCATCTTCTGGGGCTATATTGAAATCACCCAACACCACCACTTTATCAAAGCGCTGCATTTCCGCCTCGATAAATTTAGTCACCTGCTCCAGCCAGTGCATTTTGTAGGCAAATTTTTCTGAGCCAACTTCTGAGCCGTTAACCACATACAGATCAATTATGCGCACATCATCAACAGTAACTGCCAGTATCCGTCGCTGTGGATCATCCAGACCGGGAATATCCGTTATCGGATCAAACGCTTCCTGCTTAGTTAACACGGCTACACCGTTGTAAGTTTTTTGCCCGGCATAAACTGAGTGATAACCGACCTCTAAAATCGCCTCCAAGGGATATTTATCATCCGTCATTTTGGTTTCTTGCAAGGCAAGTACATCCGGTTGAGCAACTTCGAGCCAGGCTTGCACATGCGGCAGGCGCACATTTAATGAGTTTACATTCCAGCTGGCTATTTTCATTGGTTTTCTCCTATTCCATAGGCAGCCAACAGCGGCGCTATGCGCGGGGCACGGCCGCGGAAAGCCGCGAAAGACTCTGCCGCCGGGCGCGAAGCGCCCACCGCAAGTACCTCATCGCGGAAGGCAGCGCCGGTTTCGGGGTTAAATATACCCTCTTCCAAAAAGCGGGAAAAGGCATCTTCCGATAACAACTCCGCCCATAAATAACTATAGTAACCGGCCGCGTATCCGCCGGCGAATAAATGTCCGAAGCTACAGAGCATGCGGTTATATTCCGGCATCGGGGTAACGCCAACTTGGTTGTGAACTTCAGCCATCAACTGGTTGGGGTCCAACGGGCTCTGGCTATCAAACTCCAGATGCAGGCGCATATCGGTAATTGCAAATTCCAGTTGACGCACCAACTGCATAGCCTTTTGAAAGTGTCGGGCTTTAGTCATCCGTACCAATAATTCTTCCGGCAGGGCCTCGCCTGTCTGGTAGTGCCGGGCAAAGCGATCCAGTGCTGATTTTTCCCAACACCAGTTTTCCAGTATCTGACTGGGTAGTTCAACTGCATCCCACTCAACGCCATTGATTCCACCTACTTGAGGCCAGTCAATTCGGGTCAACAAGTGATGCAGGCAATGTCCACACTCATGAAACAGGGTTTCTACATCGCTATGACTCAGCAGAGAGGGGGTATCGCCCTGTGGCGGGGCAAAATTACAGGTAAGGAATGCTACCGGTAACTGGAGCTTTTCATCTTCCAGCTGATGGCGAGAACGGCAAACATCCATCCACGCGCCACTGCGTTTATCATCGCGGGCATAAAGGTCAAGGTAAAGCCCGGCCATTTCTTTACCCTCAGCCGAATACACCCGATAATATTCAACCTCGCTATGCCAGCTGCTCACGGTAGCATCAAGCCTGAAACTGATGCCGTATAGTTGTTCTACGATACTAAAAAGGCCCTCGACCGCCGCTGGTGCGGGAAAGTAAGGTCTAATTTGTTGTTCTGATATTGAATAACGCTGCTGGCGAAGTTTTTCCGACCAGTAGCCAATATCCCAGGCTTGTAATTGTTGCGGGCCACCTGCTGCTAGGACAAACGCCTGTAACTCTTCAAACTGAACCCTGGCTGCAGGGGTAGCCTGTTTTGCCAGTTGCTGTAAAAACGCCATAACCTCGGCTGAGGAATCAGCCATCCGGGTTTCCAAGGCATATTCTGCATAATCAGAAAAGCCCAGTAGTGCGGCCATTTCCTCCCTTACGCTAAGAATATCCAGTAGTATTTGATTATTGTCGTATTTCTCGCTACCTGTAATTTCCATATTTTCAGATGCACGGGTACTGAAGGCACGATACATTTCTTCGCGCAAACCGGTATCATCGGCATAGGTCATCACCGCAATGTAGGCCGGATAACTGAGATTGAGTAAATAGCTACCGCTCGCTTCCTCTGCAACTTCAGCCAAACCCTGCAGCAGGCATAGTTCATTTTCCGGTAAACCCGCCAATTGATCTTTATCGCTAATAAGTTTGCGCCATAGTTTGGTCGCATCTAGCAGATTATTGGAAAAATCAGATGACAGCTGACTCTTTTTTTCAACCAACTCACGAAAACGCTGACCGGTTTTACCTTCTAGCGCCACCCCGGAGAGTTTAAAGTCGCGTAATTCATGCTCAATAATCCGCTGCTGCACAGCATCCAGTTGCTGAAATGCCGAACTATCCATAAGCTGTTGCCAGCGTTGGTAAAGCTTATGGTTTTGTCCTCTGCTGGCAAAAAACGCAGTAATTTTTTCCCGAGCCTTATCGTAAGCGTCACGCAATTTTTCATTATCTGCTACATGATTCAAATGCGAAACCGGTGACCAGTATTCATCCAGTTCCAGTGAAATTGCCAACTCCGGCATCACCAGTGATTTCCAGCTCAGTTCATCAGCGGCAATATTTTCCAGTGAATCAAGACATTGCTGATATGCCTCAAGCAGGCATTCAACATCCGCTACTATGGTTGTTGCCGTAATAGACTCAAAATCCGGTAACGTAAGCTTGTTGTGGGCTGATTGGTCATTGGGTTTTACTGATCTAGTTTCACGCATAGGTATTACATTCGACACTGGGTGTTAAAGGCTGCTGATAGTAGCATGCGGACAGGGTAAATAGGAGCTGGCTAACTTCCGTGAGGGCTGCAGTACCACAATGGAACCAGTCGCTCCAGCGTGGAGTCACCGCCATGACTGTAACCCTTGCCGTCAGTGTTCATACGGAAACCATGATCTGCAAAAATAAGCAAAGGTTTACCAGGGTCTAGGCGCGGTAACAATTGTTTAGCGGCGATGATTAGCTCGGCGGTAACTCTGGCTACTAGTTCATCAAAATCCGCGGTGGCTGCGTGAACCTGCTCATCGACAACATCAATTTTCTCCAACGGGTGGTTAATTCCCGCATCCAGTAACAGCCGATAACAGCCGTCAGTACTGGTATCAGAAGAGACCTCGGCGAAAGAAATGACGGGTTGTTTCCAGGCAGAGAAAACTTTTTCTATAACCTGCTGTAACGGCTCCAGCAAAGGTAGGCCCAAGCAGTCAATCAGTAGCCATTGGGAGCTGGTGTATTGCTTTAGTGCCTCAGGCAGCGGCAAGACCTCAGCCAATTGAATCTCTGCCAACTCATTCAGCCAATCGGCCCAGTTAGTACCCGCTAGTGGCCGCAAGCTGACAGAATGGCGATACGCAGTGGCGCTTATCGTTGCCAGTTCGGTTGGCGTTGTGGGGTGGCTACGGTTATGCAAAAGTTGTATTGCGCACAATACCGAGCTATCCATTAGTCGCTCCTTCGGCAATGAAATTTGGCCCTCCAATAGCCAGGATAAAATGCATTTCCTGCCCGCCCTATCAAGACCAATATCATCCAGTCGCTGTAGCATTGCAGTGCTGATTTCATCGGCTCTCAATTGCTCGGTAATAATACGCAAAGCATCTTGACCCAGACCTTTCGGTAATGGTGTGCCGTAGCGAGCCGCCTGTTGGCCGCACCAGCTAATAACTGTCTCTGAAATAGCAGCATTTTGCTTAGTTTCCCGAAAACGGATGCGGCGCGCCCCCAGCCCGGTAAATAATTGTTCCAGTTTTTGCAACAGTTCCGTTGGTTTCCAGGCCCGTTGGCCTAACAACTCCAAAACTACGGAATCATCAACCTCTTTGACTAAATTCAGTCCTGCCAGGTGTTGGTCAAGTAGTTTGATATCAGCGATTTCCGGTATTGGCTGTAGACCCTCCAAATAGGCACTGGTTGAACTGCCTGGCTCGAGCCCTTGTTGCTGCCACTCTCCTAGCCGAGCTTTGACGCTCTTTTGCTGGAAAAATAATCGAATCTGTTCATCGATTTCTCCGCTCAGCTCTTCAAAGGCCTGCAATTGCTCAGAAATGGGTGCCGATTCTCCATCAAAACCACAGCTGCAAATGGGCTGGTAGTCAAGATTAACCAAGCCCCGGCAGCGTACAGCAAGAGCCTGTTTGCGATATGAGGCAATCACGGCCAACTGCTGGCCCAGCCCTATATGCTGACTGTGTGCCAGGGTCGAGGCTTGCCACTGCCAAAGTGGGTGTTGGTCAATGGTTTGCCACCAACGCTCGTGAGCGCTTTGGTAGTCACTTTTGTAGTCCGCATAGATAACACCAGCCTGCTGCAACCAGCTATCGAGCTCATCAACTTGTTCTAATGTTGGCATTTCACCTAATGCCTCTATTTTGCTAACAATCTGGCTCTCGGCCAGAGCAGGGTGTTGTAACAGATAGCGATAAAACTCGATCTTCGTAAGCAGCCGTGCAAGTCGCTCTTCAAGGCTTGTAAATGAAGTTGTTTCTGCCAGGTGCGCTTGTACCGAACCCGCTTCGTAGAGAAATTGCTGCAGCCCTTGCAGCACATCGCTATCCTCAGTGAGTAGTTTCCATATAGCAAGATGACTACGGAGCCGTTGCCACAGACCTTCACTTTGTGCAATGGATTGTAATTTGTCCGCTAGTGACTGCATACGGTTGACCAGCTCCGCTGCTGCTATCTGAGCTAATCTGGCAATACGACGTTGCGCTAGCACGCTCCACTGGCGCGGGATCGGAATATTGAGACCCGTGCAAAGCAGCTCTATAGCCTGTAATTGTTTACTACTGAGAGAGTTCCCTGGCACCACTTTGTCATATTGCAACAGGTTGGGGAGGGTCTCGAAGGAATCCCGGTATGAGACCCCCTGCTTGATAATATCCAACTCTCCTTGGAGCAGCAAAAAGACCAGGATAGCCCTAGTTTGGTCTGGAACCAGGCCATAGATAGGGTTGGACAGGTGCTCAGCTATGGTTTGTGGGGATGGGTTGTGCTCTAGCAATGGGGTGATCATAGCGATCAACTCATGCTTTTCCAAGTTGCGGGGAATAATATATTCACGCCCCTTACGGCGTAGTAAACCCATAGGCACAAGGTAGGCTTCACGAATCAACATCACATATTCATCGGCGTGCTCAGAGAGTAGATCAGCATCTGTGGTAAATCGCATCAACTGACGCCAGGCTGCTTTAGGCAGAGGGCCGTGAGCGGGCGCAAAGCGTTCAAACCTAGGCCAAGTACGCCGTAGCACCCACAATGCCAGCACTTCTAACCAGCTATCTGGCGGCCCCTTTATATTAAAACGGGGTGGGGTTTCGCGCTGCCCTTCCGGCGTCACCAGCGCCGCCTCCAACCAAGCATTACGCACCATATTTTGCCACATTGGAACACGACTTTGGATGCGCTGCATCAGGCGTTTTTTGTGTTCTATCCCTAAGGGGTGAGCTTGTATTCGGGACAGGGCTGCCAACTCCAGCAGGTCTTCGTTCACTTGAATGGGAAGGGGGATTAGTGTGTAACACCCAACCGCCGCGCTAGCCTCACCCCAGGGTAGGCGAATACAGAGCCGTATCTCAGCCTCTTCCGGCTGTGGTTCGGTTTCACCTGACCAGACAGCATAGCCGCGTTCATGGAAGCGCCAGCGTAATAACCGATGCTGATACTGCTCCCGAGGTAGAGTAAAAGGGTTAAAGCCACCCTCAGGCAGCAGCGGAACGAGCAATTCCAAAATCAGGGTTGATTGACCGCGCAACTCACCCATCTCTCTTTTTAATTGCGTCTCAAAAGCTGCGCTGCCGTCATCATTTAGTTCCAAACGATAACCGCCACCATGGCTGCTTACAAAACGCCCCTGGTCGGCAAACTGACGCAGAATTTTCTCGATAATTTTCAGGTTGCGCGTTGGCTCTACTCGGGTGGCACTAAATAGCAACCAGCTGGCCGCTTCACTGGCACTTAGATGATCTCGTGCCGGGGATAAGTGTACCAATACCAACAGCTTCAGCACCCGTTGAGCCAAGGTGCGCAGTGCTGACTTCTCAAATAGTTTATCCAAGTGTTGCCGATACCAGGGAAATACTTGTTGTGCCAAACCGATAAATTCTGGTTGGAGTTCAAACAGGTCCAGAAAGTGGTCTACAATCATGTCGGGTGTAATCAGTGCCCCCCAGGGTTGGTTTAGAAATGGCTCCACCCCGCGAGTTGGGTCGCCGCGTAAACTGGTTACCACAAAATCAACTACTCCACGAGTTTGCGAGAAGCGATCTCGAATTTCTTCTAACAAAGTCAGGGTTGCAGGATGCAGCGGATAGATACTCTGTAGTAGCGACAAATCTAATGACAAAGAGGGGAAAGACTCCCTCAGTTGTTGCCCTAAACGGCGTACGGCCTTTTGGTACCCTGGTTTTTTGATCAAAATACTGTCGGCGATCAGCGTTTGTACATGCGCTGGTGTCAGCAACAGGCGCAGTGGATAACGGTCCTTAATCTTGCGATACAGGCTATGTTCTAGCTCGCCGGTGTGTTCAATCCCTTCTTGCATCGCTGCCAAAATCCAGAAACTTCGATCCATCGACCACTCACCGATAAACTGGAGAAAGCGTACATCTTCGTTGAAGGCTTGGGCATCACTTTTAGAGCGCAGGAATTCAGATAGCTCATCCAGCACCAGCAAAGTAGCATCTGGTTGCAATGTATCCCAGGCCAGGCGACGGTCACCACTATCCACCTCGATTCCCAAAGCAGAACAAACTATATCTTCTAGGCGGTTGGTGGCACTAAAATTGACTAGCGAGATCGGGATTACTTGTACCGACCCAGAAACCAGCTGCCCGCTGCGTAGCTGCTGGGTTAGATAGGACAGGAAATGAGATTTGCCAGAACCATAATGACCGATAAGGAAAGCACCACCACCCTGTTTTCGCTTTAGCAGTTGGCGCAATGCCTGGAGGTGGGCTTTGATCTCCGCGGTAATTAGAAAACTATCCGTTAACCAGTCCGCTGATTCAGCCTCCAGGTCTGTTAGTCGCACTACGGTTGGGTGTGGCCTGACTTCCAGCAGGTCGCCGATGTTGGTGATTTTCTCTGACATAGAGCAAACTTTAGCATACTATAGGAAGCTCTGATCTATTCATGAATGAGCAACCTGAGCCTATAATTTCAATCTGCTTCACCCAGAATAAATCAGAGGCTCCTGCCCTGAATCGATCGTAGCGATGACAACACAAGACAAGCTAATTAATCAAAATCTCCTTAAAGTACTGCGCCGAAACCTGCGACAGGCCATCAGAACAAGGGATGTGGAGCAGGCAGACAGCTTGCTGCAACGGCTCAAGCTAGAAGATCCACTTTCTATAGAGTGCCGTGGCTTGGAGCTGGAATATTTGTTGATCACCGATCACCAGAAGGAAGCCCAGCTTCTTGCTGAACAGTTGCTACACCTTTATCCCAACTCCGCCCGAATTCACTACCTAGCGGGTCGAGTTGACTACCAAGCCAAAAGGTACCCACAAGCACTAGCCGGATTTACCGAAAGTAACAGCCTATTCCCTCATTGGCGAGCCAGGTTATGGTGTGGTAAGAGCTTCACTCAGCTTGGGAAATACCCAGAGGCAGAAGCGCTATTGCTGGAGCTATATACTTCTCACCCACAAACCGGGCGGGATTTGGCTTGGCTATATGAACGCCTGGGAAATAGTGAGCGGGCACTTCACTATTTGCAGCGATATCTTGACAGGTATACAGATAGCCCTCTTGCCGAGGCCCAGTTGCAACGGCTGCGCTCGCACACTCTACCACCGGAAGATTTGCTTGCAGAGGTGGAAATGCTGACTGAGTTGGGTGAAGAAATTCCGCCACAGATGCTGGTTACATATCTACAACGCTTGCTGGAGAAAGGCGAAGGCAAAACTGCACGGAAATTCATCAATGAGCAAGAAAATAACATGGAACCAAAGACCGCAGTCTCTCTCGCCTGGGTTTGCTATCGCTTGCAAGCATATGACCTAGCATTGCAGCTATTCCTTATCGGACTCCCAGTGCAAATAGATAACTATAAGTACCTACAGTCTCTGGAGAAAGCAGCGGGCCTAAGTGATCGATTGGAAAATTTGATCACCACCTATGAGCAATACGCTCCTGAACAGAAAAAACTTTATGGTAGGATCAAGCGACTTAGGAAATTTATAGAAAAGTAGCCCGGCAGTTCCAGTTTGACGGCCACTCTATACACATGTATTATGTGTATGCTAAAGCAGCCAGATTGGAAACGACCATGCGAAGAGCACAAGTTTTTTTAAGAGATGACCAGCAACAATCTCTACGGTCTATTGCCTCATGCACCGGCCGTAAACAAAGCGACTTGATCCGTCAAGGCGTTGACCTCATGATTGAGCAAGAACAAAATCGAGTCCATGACTGGAAGCAGGCCTTACGAAACACCAAGGGTCTCTGGAAAGATCGAGAAGATATGGGTGAATGGCAAGCCAGCATAAGGCGTGATCTTACTCTTCGGCATAAAAGTCTATTTTCTAAGTAATGCTTTTAGATACCTGTATCATTATTGATTACTTGCGCGGAAAACCAAATGCCGTGGACTTCCTGGAAAGCTTGAACACAGTCCCGGCTATTGCTTCTGCGACCGTTGCTGAATTATATTCAGGTGTTCGGGGTATAAAAGAACAGGAGCTTCTCAGATCACTTGTTGAGGCTCTTGATGTCTATGATCTGGATATTTCAACCGCCGAAAAGTCAGGAGAAATATTTCAAAAGTACCAACCATCACATGGACTAGACTTGATTGATGCCATAATTGCCGCTACAGCAACAATCAATTCACTGGAACTGGCAACGCTCAATATAAAGCATTTCCCCATGTTTCCTGATCTGCGAAGGCCTTATTAAGGATTAGGATTAGGTTCAACCCCATTGGCGAAGTGTTATTTCCCATTCCACCATCACAGAAACGGTCACTTTCTCACCAAATTACCATTCTAACTATGTCGCATAATTAGAATGGTAATTTGATAGGGTCAATTTTTTTGCAAAAACTTTAGAAATTTACTTACAGTGGGTTGACTTATTTTTTTAATATGCAAAATGCAAGACCTGAGCCCGTTATTGCTTTAAAAACTAAGTAAATTTACCCACGCTATTGTCGGTAATGTGAGATTTTTGCTAGTGGCAAAAATGGGAATGGCTCTATTTGAGTCACGGTAGGAATACCGGTTACCCGGTACCCCCCGCACAGATCCGTACGTGCGCTACTAACGCATACGGCTCCTACATCGAGTCAAACACACAACCGCTGGTTGGGGTATGGGTGGGCAGCTCGAGCCTTC
>JAKITK010000097.1 GCA_021648125.1 Lysobacterales bacterium | reverse complement strand
TAACGCCTACCTAGCCTTGTTGGCCATTAATGGGCCTTCAGGTAAAACATTACAACAAGCCACTGAAGAAGTTCGATCATTTTTGAATCAAAAGATTGCAGAGACTGGCGTCGACTATTTAAGCGGTCTGGAGTACAACAACCTTATAGGTAATGACAATGATAAAAGCTGGCAAAATACTTATGACTTATGCAATTCAAGAACAGCTAAAAACTGTATGGAACAGATGCATGAAGAGTTGAGTGGAAAACCAATAAGTAATGCTCGATTGGCTGAACAAATATCAAGGTATGAAAATTTGATTGAATTTAACGACTATAAAGGAGTAACACAATTGGATATAAATACACCTTTCGGACCCTATGGGACATTATTAAATATCAAGCGTATTTACCTGTCTGATGCTTTTGTTAACCAGTCATCGGAGCAGTATCTGGGTGTTGTAATAAAGGATTTGTTATTTTGGCGAATGATACTAAAAAAAGGCCACTTGTTAATCACTAATATGGTTACCATAGCCACATTAAGTGATGACATTAACAGTCTTTCTGTAGCCATTAAGCAGAGTCGTCTAACTGTTGTACAGTTGAATCAACTACAAGGCAAAATTAACCCTTTAAGCGTGAATGAAATTGATTTGGGACGGACTTTTGAGTTTGAGTTTAAATATGGTATGAGCATGATTGGTCCAGAAGAAGCAGAAAGTTCGATTGGCTTAACTGAGTGGGTTGATTTTTTTCAGCCACAAGCCACCCACAATTTGAATTATTTACATATCACCAAGCCGTTGAAAAAAGTGACGGCATTGAACACAGCTGAGTTTTATCAATACCTTGAAAGTGATCAACCAGCAGAGGGCTTTGCATCACCAGTTAAGTGGTCACCTAGCATGTTATATAACCCTGTGGGTAAAATATTGGTAGGTTATGCCACACCAGCGTATACCGATTACATTGCTAGGGTTCATGATTTAAACGGCATGTTTTATCTGTTGAAACTACAAATTGAAATCGCTTTGAATCCTGATAGAGCTGTTGAGCAGGTCATTACCAACTCCGAATACACCAACCCATACACCTTAAAACCGATGGCTTATAACAGCGAAAGTCACAGCATTTATTTCGAGTGTATGGATAAAACTTCTGGTTGTGAATTGGATTTATAAAGTGACATGGTCTAATAGATTGTACAACCCAGTTAAGGGTCATTAGGGGTCAGACCACGATTGATTCCCTTTAAATTCGAGGTGATTCAAAATTGACGAGTTTGATTACCGACGAATACTGGATAACACTTATTCGGGTCGTGCTGCGAGTCGGGTATTAGCTCAGAGAGTCAATTTTTAAACTCTTTTACCGCAGCGAAAATGAAGCACTCGCGACACCATCGGCACCGGTATCGGCTTAGCATTAGTTCAACAAATGACGCAGGCCATGGCTGGCAGTATTGATGTAGTAAATCAGCAGCCGGGAGTGGAGTTACGGCTTAGCTTCCCTGTGGATGATACAGCGGGTTAGCCCGTAGCATTTAACCGATAAGTTTAAAAATACATTCTCTTACTGGTGTAAAAGCTTCTTGCTCTGACTCGCTAATATCATCTCTTTTATCGTTGCTGATTTCGAGCACTCCACTCTTAGTAACTGGCTTAGTAGTCGTATTTCAGGCTCAACTTCCCTCAACATAACTCTCAACCGGTGGGCAGGCACACATCAGGTTGCGATCACCCCAGGCATTGTCAACGCGACCGACGGGTGCCCAGTACTTGTTGTCGCGTAAATACTCTAGCGGCCAGGCGGCATCGCTGCGGCTGTAACTGTGGTCCCAGTCATCGGAAGTAACTTCGATAACGGTATGCGGTGCATTTTTTAGCGGGTTATCTAGGGCATCGGCTGATGAATTATCAACCGTCATGATTTCGGCATGGATTGATTTCATGGCATCGATAAAGCGATTGATTTCGGCCAGTGATTCACTTTCTGTTGGCTCAATCATTAATGTACCGGGAACTGGAAATGACATGGTTGGTGCGTGGAAACCATAGTCGATTAAGCGTTTGGCGACATCTTCTTCGCTGATACCGCAGCTTTCTTTAAAACCCCTCAGGTCGATGATGCACTCATGGGCTACTCGGTTGTTGCGCCCGGTGTAGAGCACTTCATAGTGTGTGCTGAGCTGGGTTGCCATGTAATTAGCACTGAGAATGGCCACCTGAGTGGATTTTTTCATGCCCTCACGACCCAGCATGGCGATATAGGCCCAGGATATCGGCAAAATGCCGGCACTGCCCCAGGGTGCCGCTGCAACTGCTGCCATACCCGCGCTTGGGCCAGCAATGGCTTGTACTGAATGATTAGGTAGGAAGGGTGCTAAGTGTTTGCCAACACAAATTGGCCCTACGCCGGGACCGCCGCCGCCATGTGGAATTGCAAAAGTTTTGTGCAAATTAAGATGAGAAACATCAGCGCCGAATTCTCCGGGTGCTGCACAGCCAACCAATGCGTTTAAGTTCGCGCCATCAAGGTAAATCTGACCACCATTAGCATGCACAACTTCACAAATTTCACGGATGCGTTCTTCATATACACCATGAGTTGAGGGATAAGTCACCATCAGGGTTGAGAGTTTGTCTTTATGTTCTTCCGCTTTGTGGCGCAGATCATCAACATCCACATTGCCATTGTCATCACATTTAACCAACACAATTTTCATCCCGGCCATAGCCGCGCTGGCGGGGTTAGTACCATGTGCCGAAGAAGGAATTAGGCAAATATTACGCTCGCTCTGATTCCGGCTTTGGTGGTAGGCCTTAATAGCTAACAGGCCAGCATACTCCCCTTGCGAACCGGCATTTGGTTGTAAAGACACAGCATCGTAGCCGGTGCAGGCAATTAGCATTTGTTCCAGTTCGGCGAATAATTGTTGATAGCCCTGGGTTTGATCCAAGGGTGCAAACGGATGAATAGCGGCAAAACCCGGCCAGGATATAGCGGCCATTTCGCTAGCGGCATTTAGTTTCATAGTGCAGGAGCCAAGTGAGATCATCGAGGTTTTTAAGCTGATGTCTTTGTTTTCCAGGCGCTTCATATAACGCATCATTTCAGTTTCAGAATGATAGCTGTTAAATACGGGGTGCTGTAAAAATGCACTCTGGCGCTGTAATTGTGCTGGAATGGCGCTGCAATTATTTTCCAGTTGTAAGTCTATCTGGGCAAAATCAGGTAACTTATCCGTGCTCGAAAAAGCCTGCCAGATGGCATTAATTTCAGCCTGATCGGTCTTTTCATTGAGGCTGATGCCAAGCCCAGTTTGTTCCATCCGGCGTAGATTGATGTTGGCAGCCAGCGCGCGTGCATAAATGCTGCTTGCCTGTTGACCGTCGAGTTGATAACTTAATGTATCAAACCAGCTTTTATTTTCAGACTGGAATCCCAATTGCGTAAGCCCAGTGTGTAAAATAGTGCTTAAACGATGTACCCTCCCAGCAATTTTTTGGATTCCTTCAGGTCCATGCCAAAGCGCATAAAAACTACTGAGAATAGCCAGCAATGCCTGGGCGGTACAGATGTTGCTGGTGGCTTTATCGCGGCGAATATGCTGCTCGCGGGTTTGCAATGCCATCCGCAGGGCATGTTTTCCATGTCGGTCCTGCGAGACACCAATCACCCGGCCGGGCATGGTGCGTTTATGTGCGTCCCGCACGGCAAAAAATGCGGCATGTGGACCGCCATAACCCATCGGCACACCAAAGCGCTGGGAATTGCCAAGAACGATATCTGCTCCCAGTTCCCCCGGGGGGGTAAGCAGGGCCAGGCTGAGCAAGTCTGCAGCCACTGCTACCTGTGTGTTTTGGCTATGTGCGGCTTCAATAATGCCCGCTAATTCGGGAATCTCGCCATCAGTTCCGGGGTATTGAACCAGTGCACCGAAAAAATCTCCAGCGGCTAATTGTGCTGCCATGGTTGTACTTGAATCGGCAATGATTATTTCATAATCGAAATGTTCGGCACGATTCAAGACCACATCTTGAGTTTGCGGCAGGCAGGCAGGGTCCACCAAAAAACGCATTGAGCGATTACGCCGATTGCTGCGTTTTATCATCGCCATGGCTTCAGCTGCTGCTGTGGCTTCATCCAGCAAAGAAGCATTGGCAATATCCATGCCAGTCATATCGATAATAAGCTGCTGGAAATTTAGTAAGGCTTCGAGTCGGCCCTGAGATATCTCTGCCTGATAGGGCGTGTAGGAAGTATACCAACCTGGGTTTTCGAAGACATTTCGCTGAATCACCAATGGCATTACGGTGTCGTGATAACCCATGCCGATCATATTGTGCATAACACGATTTTTTGCCGCCATTTCCCGTAGTTTTTGCAGCGCCTTTCGCTCTGAAATTCCTGGATCCAAATTTAGGTCTGCATCGATCAAAATATTTTCCGGTAGGGTGTTTTTAACTAGAGACTCAAGTGAATCTTCACCTAGAAAATCTAGCATTTCCTGAATATCATTGTCCCGTGGGCCGATATGCCGACCGGGGAATTCATCATCGGGACACAGGTGGTTAAACATACCGTTGTTGGAGGGAATATCTTCTGGATTTTGGCTGGACATACGGATTCCGAAAAATGAAAAAACTTAAGAAAGTATTTTAGCCTATAACATCCACAGGATGGGTATTTCTAGGTCCGCTAAGCCATTGGGTGCAGAATGGCTTTCCAGGGCAGGTAGTGGTCGATTAAGAGGAAGGCGAACAGGGCCATTAAATACATGATTGACCAGACAAAAGTTTTGATTGGCAGTTGGTCGTTGTCACTAATTAACATGCGTACTGAAAAGCTCAGAAAAACCAAATTCAGCACGCTAACCCCAACCAGATAAAACAAACCGCTCATGCCAGTCAGGTAGGGCAGGGTGGTGACAATAATGAGCAACAGGGTATAGAAAAATATATGCCAGCGGGTAAATTCGATCCCGTGGGTAACCGGAAGCATGGGAATATCTGCCTTGGCATAATCATCCGCCCGGTGAATAGCCAGTGCCCAAAAATGTGGTGGCGTCCAGACATAAATAATCAGGAACAACAGCATCGCATCTGCTTCCAGTTGTCCGGTCATCGCCACCCAGCCCAATAGCGGCGGGGCGGCTCCTGCGGCACCACCAATAACAATGTTTTGTGGGGTCGCCCGTTTCAGGTACATGGTGTAGATCACCGCGTAGCCAATCAGTGAGAAGAAAGTCAAAATTGCCGTCAGCGGGTTGACCAGAAAATACAGTATCAGCATGGCAATTGCGCCCAGGGTTAGCGCAAACACTAACACCTGCCAGCTCGTAAGCTCACCGCTGGGTAGTGGCCGATCCTCGGTGCGTTTCATCTGTGCATCAACCTTCTGGTCAACCAGATGATTAATGGCCGCAGCCGCACCGGCTGCCATGCCTATTCCCAGAGTTGCCATTAACAATCGTAATAAATCTGGCATTCCGGGCACAGCCAGAAGCATGCCAACGACTGCAGTAAATACAATCAGGGCAACGACTTTTGGTTTGGTGAGTTCAAAGAAACTCAGCAGCGACGAACGGCGTGTAGATACAGACGATACAGACATGGGGCTATTCTACCTCAGCTTGTTTTCGCAAGGGTGTCATTCAGGCTTTTCTTGCGCCCAGGTGAGTATGCGTTTTAGGTCTTTGCGAGCCCCGGTTGCATTATGACCCGCAGGGTAGTGCATAAAAAGGTTTAGCTCTCTGTCTAACAGCCACATTTCGCCAGCAGTTTCTGTGCCAGAACCCGAGTTATTTATCAGTGAATATATCGAGTGGTTGTTGATTTGTAGGATTTTAGCTTCAATGGCTTGAATGCGTTGCTGTTGTTCGTTGCTGCTGGCATCGGAACTAACAAAAAGCAGCCCGACTTCGCCGCTGTGAGCACCAGTAGCTTTGCGTAATTGACGCATCTCTATGAGGGTTTTTTCACATGACTCATCACAGTTACCGTTAGCAAGACTTACCAACCACCACTTAGAACGGTCATCAATAATTTCGCGCAACTCACTTAATTCAACCACCGGCTTAATCAGTGTACCGTGGGCTTTGCTGGATTCGGGCTGGTATGACCAGAAATTACTCTGCATTAACATGGCGATAATAACGGGTGTTAGAAAGGCCGCAAAAACCCCCAATATAACCAGTCGTCCATTGCCTTTTTTAGGCGTGTTGTTATCAGGCTTGCTGTTCATTTTTCTTCATTCCAAGTCGAATAATGATAATAAAAAGGATTACCGTTACCAAGGCAAAGGCAAACCATGT
>JAKITK010000096.1 GCA_021648125.1 Lysobacterales bacterium | reverse complement strand
CAACTGTTAGTGATGGCGTATACCGTGATACAACCCTTGAAGAGGTTATGAAAATCATCGGTAAAGATGCTGGTATCTGGTTGCTGCCGTTAGAGCCCAACAGTACCCGTCAGGTAGGGCATATTGCCGATGATGCTAGGCTCGTGGTGGATTTTCCTGAATACCATGAAATTATGCCACGCGCGGTGGTGAACTATCAGGCTATTTATGGGATACCGAGCCCCGCCCTCACTCCTCCTACTGATAATGATGGTGGGCAGGATCAGCGTCTGCCAGCTGGGGCACCCTATGGCCTTACTGGTGCAGCCTCCATGTTCGATAGGGAAACTCTCTCGCTTAATGGCACCCCATGGAATATGAGAGATGGCGGTGGTGCTATGTCTGGTCGTACCTATCTAAACTTGGCATCCAGCGGTGCCGAGCTGGCTATTTTTGATAATGATGAGATTTTTGGTATACGCGTCTTGATGCCCGTTCCATTTATGCCTGGAAATATGCCAAGTTATATTAGACAACAGGGGTGGTCTGGGTTTCAACAACACCACCTGCGAATTCTTGGCGAATATCCAATCCGTAAACCTGATGGCAGCGGGGTTGAACCTACCGATGCTCAAGGCAATCCAGATACCAGTTTTGTGGTAAGAGTCCCAGCAGATACGCCTTTTTTAATGCAAACCATTGATAAGCGTGGCATGGCGCTAGATATAGAGACTGCTTCGCGTTCTGTTGTGCGCGGTGAGGAGCAATATTGTTCTGGCTGTCATGTCCATACCCGCGTAGGTATGGATCCTTTGAAGTCACGGGCGGTAATTAACACCAATGAATTTGGTGATTTCACAACAAACAGTGCGCCACTATTCGTAGGGTTTGATTCCAATGATTTCCCAGTTGTAGCTGATGCTCAGGATGTTTACCCAAATGAAGCAGGGGCTACTGCTAGGCGTTCCTTTGCCGTAGACTGGGATAACAATATTGCTCCAATAATACAAAACCGTTGTGCCTCATGCCATGCTGAGGGAGCACCAGCACAACAGCTCACAGGCCTGCGTTTGGATGCTGATAAGCGCACTTATGAGCTGCTCACCAAGAATAGATATACACGCGAAGATGGCACTGCCATAAACTCAGGGTTTAAACCTGGCGACGGTCTTACCGATATTGATGTTACAGGTAGGGATCGTATAACTTCGCGTAACGGTAATCGGTGTTGTACCTCCTCGCGCTGGGTCTCCGTTAACAGCGCACGCTCAAGTATGTTGGCATGGGCCTTGTATGGAGAAAGACTGGACGGTCGAGACCCTGTGACTGGGTTGCCTCCAGCAAACAGCGGGGTGGTAGTGGATGACTCAGGCTTGGAGTATCCTGAAATTTGGCCCAAGGTCAATGAGCACCTTGGTTATCTGGATGGAAATAGCTCTCTGCAAGGAACTACTAATATGCTAGAGTCCGAAAAGCGTCTAATTACGCGTTGGTTGGATATTGGCGCACCTAAACTTAATGTTCATGATGACATGATGCGTCCAGTAATGACCATTACCCCAGTTGGAACGACATCCATCAGCAGTATTTTAGTCGGTGTGTGGGATGATTCCCCGCTTGATTTTAACCGCTTCAGGGTAACTGCCAATGATGTTGATATCACCCCCGAGATAAACGGTTCACCTGATACCATTACAGTAGTCTTGCCGACAGCTGTCACCAAAGCCAATGCTGATAGTATTAAACTGGTGTTCGAGATCTGGGACATTCCTGATCGCAGTTGGAGCCGAGAACAAGTTGGTGTGTCAGCAGCAAATCGTACTCGCAGAACAATTACAGGCAGCGGCTTGTTCAATATTCTTGGTATTGAAATTAATCAATCTAATCTAATTTTTGCGGATAGTTTTGAAGAATAATTAATAAATGATTCAGCCTATTTCGATGATATTCGAATTACCGGTGGCAGTGGTGTATTAAACGACTTGATTTATTCAGATAGGTCTGGATATATACCGATGCATTGGAAGCAGGAGAACGATATATGATGTTATTTAGAAAAATTTGCTTGGGCTTGTTTTTGATGACAGCCCCTATACTCGGAATTGCCAGTGTTCTGAGTGACCTCGCTGCAAGCCTTGCACCGGGCGAATTTGTAGAGCTCGAAATAAGTGGGTCAGTGAGTACCTGTGATGCGATGGTGCAACCCTTACCGACACTGACACCGACAGCGACACTGGTTCCAGATCCGGATCATGACCATTCCTTTATCACTGTCTGGGACCCTTATCCACCATCAAGACTGAATTACTATGGCAATATTCTTGAATTCACAGATGAAGCCCAGTGGTATCCAGAAACTCGAGAAGTTTATATTATGGGCACCAGAAGACCATACCAAAGATGGGATCAAGGCTTTGTAAAGTATACAGAAGCGACCAATAGCTGGACAATTCTGGATTTGCCGTCCTTTGGTATTGGTGCGCATGGTTATGATAATGCTGCTATGGATGTGTCACGCGGGCACTTTTACTGGTCACGGATAGGCCAGTCTCGCATAGTCTGGCGAATGGATATGTCCACTAATGTATGGCAACAACTAGATAATGCGCCGATACAGTCTGGGCAGTTTAGTGCACTTGAGTTTTTTCCTGAACTTGACAGAATGGTATTTTTTGATGGACGGGTTCCCGCTGCTTCTAAGTATGCTCTCTATAATCCGGATCCGGAAATAGAGTCTTGGGAAAGCCCCGTCACCCTCCCCAGTGATAGATCATTTGGTGGGATTTCTCATTTTAGCGAGTACAACCAGGATCGCGGAATGATGTTTTTCGGTGGGGGTTTTCACTATTCTGCGGGCGGCACGATACCAGATCCAACCCCAGAAGTTGATGAGTTACGACGGTTCTATATGCTAGATAGCAACAAGGTTGTGACTCGATTAGCGGATCCACCGACTTTTCTTGGGCAGACTGGTGCCGGCCCCGTACAAACCATAGACCCTAATACTGGTAATTTGGTGGTGTTTCAGGGAGCGTCAGATGATCGTACTTGTCTGCCAAACAATGCACCGTACCCAATTTGGGAGTACGACTTAGACACTGACACATGGAGACAAACTGGAGAGCAGCGGCTATCCAGCCTCTATTGCTCTATGGACACGGTTGCGGTTCCGCTTTACGACTACGGCGTTATTTTTATCGTCTCGGTTAAAAGCGACACTAACTGTAAAGTACATCTATACAAACACTCTCCTGGAGAAGACCCTGATTTAGATATAACGCTACAACCCGCCTCAGTGACTGTAGCTGAAGGTCAGACGGCAAACTTTAGTGTTGGGGCTGTAGGCAGTTCGCTTAGTTATCAATGGCGTAAGAATGGTGACCCTATCGATAGCGCTACCATGGCCAGTTATAGCTTCACGGTACTTAATCTGGCCGACCAAGGTGCCGCGTTTGATGTCATAGTAACTGACACC
Source organism: Lysobacterales bacterium (assembly GCA_021648125.1). GTDB lineage: Bacteria > Pseudomonadota > Gammaproteobacteria > Xanthomonadales > SZUA-36 > SZUA-51. Next base: position 2,907 of record JAKITK010000096.1, on the reverse strand, counting down.
AGTGGCAGCTTAACCAGCAGTGAGGCAATTCTAACTATAGAAGTTGACACCCTGCCGCCAGTGATAAGCTCGGCGCTTGCTGGCGACGCAACCAGTATTGATATTGTATTCAATGAAGCGATTACATTGGCAAGTGCTCAAATAGTTGCAAACTATCAAATTAGCGCTGGCATCCAGGTTGAGAGCGCAGTGCTGAATGCTAATAATAAAACGGTTCACTTACAAACCGATACTCTTGCGCCAGATACGGTTTACACGCTGGCGGTAAGTAGCATCCAGGATGCCTCTACTGCTGCAAATGAAATTGCACCTGGAAGTACTATAGAAGTCGTCTATACACCTTCGATGGGTTTTGATAATGGCGAATTACCATTTGGTTGGACTCCGCTTACTGCCTCCAGATGGTTGGTAGTTATAGAAAATGGCAATAATGCGCTGTTCTTGAATACAACAGGCTACCAAGCATTATTTGATGGCCGTTTGGGGGAGCATATTACCTCGCCCGATAGCTATACTGATTTTACTTTTACCGTTGATGCAAAAACCAACGAACCCGCTGGAAATACCAATGCTGATTATGCCTTGGTTTTTGGTTTTCAGAATGGTAATAATTATTACTATATGTTGTTTAATCGAACTCAGGACAATACGCAGTTATTTCGTGTGAAGGGTGGAGAAAGGCAACTACTGAAAACAGCCACAGATAGCGGGTTAACTAATGATGACTATAATACGGTAACAATAACTCGTGTAGGGGAAGCTATAGAGGTCAGTTTCGGTGGCAATACAGTGCTGCAAGCTAATGATGGTACTTTTGCGACAGGTAAAGTAGGCTTGGGTTCATTTAATGACTCTGCTTATTTCGACAATATTCGCATTACTGCTGGCTCTGGAGTTATAAGCGATTTAGTATTTGCGGATGAGTTCGAATAGATTGGCGAAATCGTGGGTAGACACCGATAGAATTACTCTAACCCTAGAGGTGCTGCCCACCCTAAATCTCTATTTCCCCACCTGTTATAAGGCATAACAGAAATTCAGGCAAGGACTTTTGTTATGAAATTACTATACCTGCTTCTACTCTCAGGTCTTTTCGCGACAACCAGCTTTGCTGATATCACCAAAGCCGAGGTAACTTTACATCCATTCTTACCTGGAGCTGATCCATACCTGATTGAGATTGATGGGTTCTGGTCCAGTGATTGCCATCCAGGCAACCAAAAACCTATTGTCAGCAGTTACGATGGTAGCTCCGTACTGATTGAGTTCGAACCCAGGGATGGTAGCTTGGGCGGTTGTAGCTTTGGACAAACCCAATACAGTGCGTTAGTTGATATGAGCGTCTTGGTCGGGACCATTGAGGGCACATTTAGTAGCTTGGATGTGACTGTTGTATTCAGTGGTGCGGTGTTAGAAACTTCTGAATTGCTAGACTGCAGTCTAGTCGAGCCCTGCCCAGGCAGCCCGAATAGCAGGTCTAAACCTGACCCCGGGCTGTACTTTAATACTCAACTGGAAAGGCAAGGTCTATTGATTGCTAGGCAAGGCACCGCTGTGGGGGTTTATCCCCTCATATATGACCAGGATGGTGACAGTCAATGGTTGTTTTCAGCAACACATCAGGTAGAAGATGTGTTTTTTAGCAAACTATACGAACTGACTGGTGGCCAATGCCTGGGTTGTCCACTACCAGATGACATCCCACAATTAAACCAAGTTGGCACAATGACCCTCAAGATGGACTCCGAGGGGCAGCTCAGAATGAAAATTAATGACGGCAACTTTATTCCTTACAAAACCCTCGTTTTCGGCTATGAAGAGCTGAATATCGACGATAACCCGGACACCAGGATTATCAATCTAAGCGGGCGCTGGGCATTCTCAAACATTGTCGATGCCAGCTTTAACGGCTCAAGGCCACCTACTGCCTATATGTCCTCGGTAATCAATATCAGCAAAACATCCATTGATTCTTCAACGGCTACTGTTAAATACTCAATTACAAATTTTGTTAACGAAAACATTTTCCCAGTAGAGATGGAATGCCAGCCAAGCCCAGACTATACCGGGCAATCCTGTAAGGTATTCATTCTGGAAGATGGCGTGCCGCGCAATGTCCTTATCGTATCCTACATAAGCCCTGAAAGGCTTCGTTTTGTATACTCTGGTGGCCCAATAGTTTCTGTCGGCCCGAATTCAAGCGGAATAGCCGTTAAAATTGATTGATAGGAAACTAGAGGCAAATACCACATATAGTCGCCGGATTGCATATTGCTTGATGGGTGTTCTTTTCTTTGAGCATATCGGAAATATACAAGATGACGAATAAAGGCATACCAAATTGACTTATCTCCACCCTTCTAACATTGAGCCTGTGCCCGCATGAGAAAAATATTTCTTCTATTATTAATAATTGCTGCGGGATTGCAATTTTACAATCATTCGAACCAAGTTTCACTTGGGCCTGGTGTAATGGCAAGCGGGGCACCTCAACAGGAGCGCATCAGGTCACCTGTTATTCATAAGGTGGATGAGTACACAATTACGGAAGTTGCAAAATTTAATATTAAAGCGAAAGTGCTGGCGAAGGAAAAATACTATATTGACCGGGGATCAGATCTTTCACCTATTGATCTGGCATTGGGTTGGGGCAATATGTCTGATGAAAGTGTGCTTGAAAAAATTAAGATATCTCAATCTGGTAGATTTTATCGATGGCGCGTGAAATCGTTCCCGATACCCCGGCGTGAAATAGAAACTCACAGTGCAAATATGCATCTTATTCCGTAAGCGGTTAATAAACACCGCCCTTGCTCAACCGCCCCGGATCTGATCCATGCTGATATTGCCTGGTAGCAATGCCTCGATGGCTTCCACTGTTTCTGCTTTCGGTAACTCGGTAAACAC
>JAKITK010000028.1 GCA_021648125.1 Lysobacterales bacterium | reverse complement strand
CTGTTACCAGTGGGCCGGAGGTGAGCGCCTTTCAATCGGATTCGATCTGGGCCGGCATCTGCTATTGGGGGTATGTTTTCAGGCGCTAGCGTTTCAAAACCATCGGTAAAGATTAAGTTAGAACTTAGTATCCCGATTGTATTCTGTGGTTTAAGCCTGCCGATACTATCGAACGGAACCAGAGTAACTGCTGCTGTGGTGGTTGGGTTAGGGGCAGTGTCTGTAGCAAATATAACCTCAGCATTAACCGCGCCTGACAGAACTGTTGCCAGCAATATTAAACTGCTTTTACTGATCTTGCCGCAAATGGAATCAAGCATCCTTGCCCTCCTTTTTTGTACATACTAGTTTAGTAGATACAATGCCCCTTATCCTTTGGAGCAGAAATTTATCTTACCATTAGATGGTGTGTCTAACAGAATCCATCCCCACCATAACTTTGTCAAGTGGTAAATATACTATTGTTACTATCAATAATCACCGTCATACAGCCTAAAGTCGCCGTCAGTAAAAACTATAGGCAGCATTATCCAAATGGTTCAATCTAACCAAATAGACGGCCTTCATCCGTGGGCAGCTTAGAAACTGCGCATCAACGGGATGCCATTCAGGACAGACACCACATAGCCAAAAATCTAAATATATATTAATATTTCGATTTAATACAATGCGTTACGAGATTATAACAAAAACTTTTTTAATACAACAATCCAAATCCAATACGATTTCTGCTGTTACTGTGATTGTTGCTCTAGCCAAGCCTGGGTAATGATACGGGCCGCTGCTGCATCCAGGGAACTGCTGTTTTTTTGTCGGGTTGCACCCTGCGCTCGTAAGGATGCAAACTGCTGAGCTGCTTCCATTGAGCTAAAGCGTTCATCCTGAAACTCAACCGGTAAGCCGAAACGCCCGTGCAGGCGAGCAGAAAATTTTCTAGCCGCCTGTGAAACTAGTGTTTCTTTGCCATCCAGATCCAAAGGCAAACCAACGATTAGAATTTCAGGCTTCCATTCGCTAAGAATTTTTTCGATAGCAGGCCAAAGGCTGTTTTTCTGATTTGGCAATACACACAAGGAACTTGCAGTTGAGGATATGGTTTGCCCAGTGGCAATACCAATGCGCTTGCTGCCAAAGTCGAAACCAAGAACAATACCGGCAGCCATGCTCAGGCCTGACCCACTCCGTGATGCACCTGACCGATGTCGATACCTAGTTTGCCAACGGCTTTTTCCCAGCGTTCGGGTGTTGGCTGGTTAAAAATAATATCGGTGTCCATGTCGACTGTCAGCCAGACATTTTCGCGCAGTTCATGCTCTAACTGCCCCGCTGTCCAACCTGCATAGCCTAATGCTACTAGGTATTTTTCCGGGCCGTCACCGGCAGCGATGGCCGCTAGAACATCCCGGGATGTAGTTACCATCATGGTATCGCCGAGCGCCATTGAGGATTCCCACTTTTTATCCGGACTATGCAGCACAAACCCCCGCTCTGGATGCACCGGGCCACCATGAAAGACAATTTGTTCTGAAATTTCGGCAATATCGCAGTCAATATTCAGCGACTTAAACACTTCCAGCAAGACCATGTCTGTGGGCCGGTTTACCGTGATGCCGATCGCACCTTCCTCATCATGCTTGCACAGTAGCGTCACTCCGCGAATAAAGTTCGGGTCGAGCATACTCGGCATAGCGACCAGCATTTGTCGTTGCGGCTGCGGCAATTCTGAGCTGTCCTCTGAGTTGCAGTCAATGTCTGTTTGTTTAGTATCCATATAGTTAATATGCGGGTTCTAAGGCGTTTTTCAAGTGAAGTTCTGCGTCATTATTTCGTTCAACCACGCGGTGAAAATCGCCAGGTACGGGTGATATGAAGGACATCAACATCTTTGGCGATGTTGGCAGGCAATGGCGTATACGGGGCCGCAATTCGAACAATCTCCATTGCGGCTTCATCTAGCTCCTGCATGCCTGATGAGCGCTTCAGGGTGATGCTTTCAACACTACCATCTTGATAAATCCCCACAATCAGTAATAAATCCCCGCGTAATTTTAATTTTCTGACGGCTTCCGGGTAATGTAAATTACCGACTCTTTCGACCTTCGCGACCCAAGCTTGCATATAGCTGGCATATTCGTATTTACGCGTATTGGCAGAAACAAACTTACGCCGCAGATTCTTTGAATGCCACTCGGTATTCCTGCTTTGTTCTGGCAACAAACGGGCCATTTTCTGAATTTGGGTCATCAATTGTTCGGCGGTGGGCATATCTAGCGCTTGGTTTTCGACCTGCTCCACTTCTGCCTCAACCATCTGCTCAGAACTGTTAGTAACAATAACATCTTGCTCGACAAAGCTAGACGCTGGTGCGCCGGCTTCAGCACTGATCTCTGCCTCAGCTGTCTCCAGGCTCGGTAGCGGTGGCTTTACCTTCTGTGCTGGGCGTAAATTCTCCTCGTTGGTGCCGCCACCCCGTTGATCAGCCTGGGCTAGATAATCTGCTTCATCAGGCTTCTCTTCTGACTGCCAGTTCACCAAAACCACATCCAGATGCTGCGCCGGGTCAGTGAACTCCTCACTAATCATTTGGAAACCAACCACAAGAATAATTAAGGCATGAACTGAAAGCGCGGCTAACAAAGCCACCATCATCGAGTTATGATGCCAGGGAATTTCCGGCTCAAAAATATCCGTTGTCATCAATCCATCTGCCTACTTATGATTTTCCTAACTGATTTTCTATTTCTGAAAATAACTGCCCAGCAATGTCTAGCCCGTATTCAGCATCAAGCTCGCGAATACAGGTGGGACTGGTAACATTTACTTCGGTTAGGTAGTCACCTATCACATCAATGCCAGCAAATACTATACCGCGTTTTTTTAATTCGGGCCCTAGCTCAGCTGCAATCCAGCGATCGCGATCACTCAAAGGTACACCAACACCCCGACCGCCAACCGCTAGGTTTCCACGAAAATCATCTGCCCCAGGAATTCTTGCCAACGCATAATCTATGGGCTCGCCATTAATCATCAAGATGCGTTTATCACCTGCGGATATTTCCTCGATATAGCGCTGCACCTGCATTAACTCCCCATGCTCACCAGACATAGTTTCAAGAATAACATTCAGATTAGGGTCACCACGGTTCAGTTGAAAAATAGAGTGCCCACCCATACCATCTAGTGGTTTTACTACCGACTTGCCATGCTCATCAACGAAGGCACGAATGTCATTTACATCCCGACTTACCAACATCGGCACACAACACTGGGGAAACCAAGTAGTAAACAGCTTCTCATTAGCATCCCGTAGACTTTGAGGTTTATTAACCACTAACACACCCGATTTCTCAGCCAGATCTAAAATAAGCGTGGAATAAACAAAATCCATATCGAAAGGCGGATCTTTACGCATTAAAATCACATCAAGTTCAGCCAGCGGTGTTTTTACCGCTTCGCCCAACTGAAACCAGTTGCTGGTATTATCTTCAACCTGCAATGATTGCATCCGCGCCATGGCTGCCCCATCTGCGATATAAAGGTCTGGGACTTCCATATAAAACAAGCTGTGACCACGCGATTGCGCACTCAGCAACATAGCGAAACTGGAATCTTTGACAATCTTGATCCGCTCGATTGGATCCATAATAATGCCAATTTTTAAAGACATACCCGGCTACTCCTAAACCAGCAAGGGCTGGCTAATATTGAAATTATCTCATGATATCAGGTCTATTTAAGCAGTATTTTAAGTCCAATTGTAATTCAGGTGTTGTCATCAGACCGCTTTAAGCTATAGACTATGGCTTATATATATTTGGATCTGAAGAAAACCACCATCCCAGCTAAGACATTTACTGGTGAATGGTATTAAATAACTCAGCACGATAACTTCAGACAGGTACATATTCTGACGGCTCATAGGGACCGTGAACCAACATTCCATGGAGAAGGAAATCCATTGAGTTTTTATCAAAACATTGCAAATGAACCAATTTCACGGACAGCTGTATGAGTGCTGCCCTGAAGGTTCTTGTTATTGATGACAGCAATACTATTCGGCGCTCGGCTGAGAGTATGTTGCGCAAAGAAGGTTATGAAGTTGAGACCTCAGAAGACGGATTTGACGCCCTCTCAAAAATCGCACGAATCAGACCAGACCTGGTATTTGTAGATATTATGATGCCACGCCTTGATGGCTATCAAACTTGTGCCATAATTAAGAACAATGAAGAATTCAAACACACCCCCGTGATAATGCTAACTAGCAAAGACGGCCTGTTTGACAAAGCAAAGGGTCGGGTAGTAGGCTCCGACCTTTACCTGATTAAACCATTTACCAAAGAGGAGCTGCTCAACGCAGTGAGCGAACACACTAATAATAAATAGTTTTTAACAACGACCTGGGGAGGTCAAAAAAAACATGCAAGAAGGGAGTGCATTAAACAATTCGTTCCGCAAGCTGATGGAATACCATCAGCGCAGTCTGGAGTTTGAAAAAACCGGACCTGCAGAACAAAAACAAACCACCAACTGGTCTGGGGTAATCTTTCGCTCGGGAGATTATCGGTTAATCTGTGGTATCGATGAAATTAATGAAATTCTCGATATACCCAGCATTACCCCAATACCACTTTCTCAGCCTTGGCTGCTCGGGCTTGCGAATGTACGCGGGAATTTAGTCAGTGTCTGCGATTACATGTGGTTTTTGACCGGCGTGCGATCACCCATTGCCAGCCATAGCCGCCTACTACTAACCGATGTGACCGGACACTCGGTTGCCCTGCTTGTGGACGAAATTTTTGGTCAACGACATTTGAACACTAAAAATTCGAGCCCTAGCAAAACCTATAAAAAAACCCCGCTTTCCAGCTGTGTCAGTAACGAGTACATGGCCAGCGATAAAGCCTGGGGCGTACTTGATATGCGCAGGCTCTTGACCAACCCAAAATTTACCACAGGTTCAATTAAATGATTACTTTTACTATAACCCAGCCGCAACTTAACGGCGTTTTCACCGACTTGTACACGGAGTCAAAATAATGGCTAAGTTAAATTCCAATCCATCCGGCGACCGCAATACCACAATGTTGGTGCTCGGTAGTGCCCTGATTATCGTGATTCTCTTTGTTGTCTGGAATTTCTGGCAATTGAATAGAAGCACGCAACATCAGACGCAATACATCGCCCTGACTACCAATGCTCAAGTATTGTCGCAACAAGTAGCTAAATCAGCGGCCGAGGCGGCTACCGGCAACCTCGATGCCTTCGATGAGCTTAAAGCAGCGCGCGAACAAATTGATGCTGACCTGCAAACCTTGCGTAACGGTAATGAAACCGGCCTGCCAGCGACACCTGTAGTTGCAACCGAACAATTGTCAGAGCTTGAACTGACCTGGAATCGAATCAACACCAGCACGGGAACGGTGCTTGACCGTACGGATCTGGTGCTGGACCTTGCCGATGCCGCGAATAGCTTTGCGGCCTCAACTCCACAACTTCAATCTAAAATTGATCAGGTGACCCGCTTACTTACCCAAACCCGGGCGCCCTCAACCCAAGTATTTGTTGCCGGTCGACAGCTGGTACTATCTGATCGTATGCTACGCCGCGTAAGTGACATTCTCAAAGGTGGTGAGGGCGCGGTTTCCGCTGCTGACAACTTTAGCCGCGACGCTGCATTCTTCGAACTGGTGCTCAACGGCCTGATGAACGGCGATGAAAAGCTAGGTATTACCGCTGTGCGAAACCCCCAGGCATTGGAATTACTGGGCGAAATCTCTCAGTTGTTTGATGAGTCCAAGGCTGATATTGACCTTATCCTCTCCTCATCCAGTGAACTATACGAGGTACGCAGTGCTGCCGATGAAATTCTGCTGGATACTCAGGATATGTTCGATCAAGCAAAAGAGCTTTCCACTACTTATGCCGCATTGGGTGATACCCGGATGCTGCCATCAGTCACCGCTGGCCTTATCGGTTCTATGGCAGCGGTTGCTCTACTGGTGTTGTTAGGCATCGGTCAAATCGGTGCAACCCGACGGCGTGCCGAGAAAGACACCGTAGAAAACAAACGCAACCAAGAAGCTATTTTCAGCCTGCTGGATGAAATGAGTTCACTGGCCGAGGGCGACCTGACAGTACAGGCAACCGTTACAGAGGACATTACCGGCGCCATCGCCGACTCGGTCAACTTTGCCGTTGAATCCTTGCGCGACTTGGTTATGGATATTAATAACACCGCAAAAACTGTAGCCAACTCTGCTCAGGAAACCCGCGCCACCACGAATGTACTGGCTGAATCCAGTGTCGCTCAGGAAAAACAGATCGGTTCAGCAACCGAAGCTATTAACAATATGTCAACATCGTTTGACGAAATGGCTAAACGCTCACGCGAGTCCTCTGAAATGTCCCGGCGCTCGGTGGAAATCGCCTCCGAAGGCGCCACCAAGGTGCGTGAAACTATCAAGGGTATGGATACCATTCGCGACCAAATTCAGGAAACCTCCAAACGAATCAAACGCCTGGGTGAGTCCTCACAAGAGATTGGCGATATTGTTGAGCTGATTAACGGCATTGCCGAACAGACCAATATCCTCGCCCTGAACGCTGCCATTCAGGCAGCCTCTGCGGGCGGCGCCGGACGCGGCTTTGCGGTCGTAGCCGACGAAGTTCAACGACTGGCAGAACGCGCTACTAACGCGACCCGCCGGATTGAAACACTGGTAGAGACGATTCAAACAGATACCTCCGAAGCGGTTGAATCTATGGAGTCAACCACCACAGAAGTAGTACAGGGAGCCAAACTGGCAGAAGATGCTGGCTCCGCTCTGGATCAGATTGAAAGCGCCTCGCAGGACCTCTCAAATGTGATTCAAAAAATCGCGAGTGAGGCCCAGCGCCAATCACAATCTGCGGCGGAAGTTGCCACGCTGATGACCAGTATTCGGGAAATTTCAGTCAAAACATCTGAAGGTAGTAGGCAAACCGCTACATCGGTTGGTAATCTGGCGGAATTGGTACGCGAATTGCGTGATTCAGTATCTGATTTCAAATTACCAGAAGATTGATACTCATTTTGCTACTAATGCAAATAGTGACCTATAACAACGAGCTGCTACTGGTAACAGTGCAGCCTGGTGGAAGATGACATGTGGCGTGAAGTTTCTAATCCTTATGCAGCCATAGGCTGGATACGAGAAGAGCTCAACAATCTGTTGCGACAGGTCAGGATAGGCCTGGAAGCTGCGGCTGAAGAAAATGATTTGAGCCTACTTGAAAATGCAGAAAATGCTCTGGAAAAACTCCATTTAACCCTGGAAATGCTGCGTAGTCCGGGTGCCAGTTTACTGGCAGATGAAATGCGAGGACTGCTGAGTGCTCTGCGCAACGACCAAATCGAGGATACCGAAAGCGCACTAGGCGCGTTAATGCAGGGTTTGGTTATCGAGGATACTTACCTCGATCGCCTACAAGCCGGGGGTAGTGATATGCCCTTATTGTTGTTACCTGCTTTGAATGATTTACGCGCGGCCAGGAACCAAGCGCTGTTATCTGAGAGTATGTTATTTACCCCGGACTTAAACGCCGTAGGCCCTAAAGAAATACCAAATTCAGAAAAACAAGCGTCTGACCTCTCAGCTGCAGCCAATAAATGGCAAGATCAATTTAGGCGTGTTTTAGCTAATCACCAGAAAAACCCTAAAGATAAAGCGATTACTGAAAAACTTATACAACTATCTATCGAAATACAGGCGGGCGTTAAAAGTTACCAACAAAAGCGCCTCTGGTGGGTTGCAACTGCCGTATTTAATGGCCTGGAATCCAAGGTCGTCGAAGACAATATATCATTACAAAGTTTGTTCCAACGACTAACACAAAGCCTAGATGAGCTCAAACAGGGTAAAAGCAATAAAGACCACATAGCGGCCTTAACTACCAGCCTGCTCTATTACCTTGCACTCGCCAAAAGCGGCAACCCGCAAGTCGATAAAATCCGCCAAAGCTATCAGCTGGAACAGTTAGTGATGCCGGCTGATGAACTGGATCGAGTTCGAAGTGGAGTTTCCGGACATAACCGTAAGCTTTACGAATCGTTATCATCTGCTATCGGTGATGAGTTAGAAATTATTAAAACCCGAATGGCTGAACTGGAAGAAGGTATAACGCCCGAGGATGAAAATCAAACTCCCCTAGATGCCTTGACCACCCGCCTTGCCGATACGCTGAGTGTGCTTGGATTACAACAAGCTGCAGAAACGCTGGGACAATCCAGCCAGATTCTTAGCAAAGCCAGAGAGGCTGGTAAACCACCCTCAGATATGGACCTGATTCAGATTGCCAGCGATATTATCAGCATTGAAAACTCACTGGACAGGCATATCAGCACTTTGGGTAGCGCCCGCGAGAGCCAAGCGGCCAGCACCGCAACCCCTCAATTACCAGCGCATGAACTATGGCAAATGATCGGTAAGCTGCTGGGCGAATGCTTAACCTTACTTGGCAGCATCAAGGACCAAGTAAATGACTGGCTTTCCGGGGAATTATCAGCCGATAATTATATCAATATAAATCAGGATTTTGAACAACTGGTGGGAGCGCTCAGTTTAGCCAGCCATCAACCGGCAACCGAGGCTACCCGCAGGTTAAAAAATATAACCGCTGGCATGCTCGAACATAAAGAAGTCCCTCCAGCGGATATCCAGGAGCTATTTGCGGATGCCTTCGCGGCTTTAGAAATGTTTCTTGCAGCCGCTAAGGACCAGCAACCGCAATCGAGTAATTTACTTGAGTTGATGGTGCAACGGCTTGATTTGCTTGAAAGCGGCCCCGATGCTACAAGTACGGTCATAGACCTGCCTAAACCAGAGCCCACAAGCAAGCCAACACCCGTTGCGAAACCTTTGGTCGATGATGACATTCTCGAAATCTTCATGGAAGAATATGACGAGGTTTATGCAACCCTGGAATCAGCGCTACCACAGTGGTTAGCTGATACCAACAATACCGAAGCCAGAACAGACCTTCGCCGGGGCTTCCATACCCTTAAAGGTAGCGGACGCATGGTAGGCGCTGATGAAATTAGCGAGTTCAGTTGGAAAGTCGAAATGCTGCTCAACCAAATCACTGAGGGTGAGCGCGAAGCCGATAATGACGCCTTGAAGGCCATCGCAGTTGCCAGCGCCATGCTGCCAGCTTTGAAAGACCGCCTGCAGGGTGATAACAGCACAATTGAACCCCGGTTACTCTCTGAGTTGAGCACATTGCTGGATCAGCTTGCTGCAGAGCATGCCGGTACCGGTGAAAAATTAAATACCTTTATTGAAGAACTCCCTGAAGACTTCAAGACTTGGTTAAGCGATGAATTATTCGCGGTCACTGAACCAGTCATTGAACCAGTCGCTGAGCCGGTCATTGAACCAGTCGCTGAACCAGTCGCTGAACCAGTCGCTGAACCAGTCATTGAGTCGGTCATTGATCCTGAGTTGGCACAACTGATTCGGGAAGAAGTTGCAGAGCACCTTGAAACACTGAAAAAGTGGCTCTCAGATGCTTCCCAGACGATACCCGGGGACGAGCCCATTCGGGCTGCACATACTATTGCCGGAACCATGGCCTTGGTGCCTGGGGAAAATGAAGATCAACTCGAGAGTAAGCTTGCCCATGAGCTGGAACACTTGCTCAATCGCTGCCAAACCGGCGAAATCGAATTCAAAAAGACGGCCACAGAAACCGTTGCAAAAGTTATTGCGCAAATTAGCGACCGCCTGAAAACACTCGAGCAATCGGTAGCGTCAGAAGATATAAAAAGCCACCCGTTAATTCAATCACTGGCCCAGCATAACAAAAACATACACAATGAAATCCTTGCCCGGACAGAGGCTGTAAAAGCCGCTGTTGAGAAAGCCGCTGCTGAAAAAGCTGCTACTGAAAAAGTTGCTGCTGAGAAAGCTGCTACTGAAAAAGCCGCTACTGAAAAAGTTGCTGCTGAAAAAGCTGCTGCTGAGAGAGCCGCTGTTGAGAAAGCCGTTGCTGAAGAAGCTGCTGCTGTTGAGAAAGCTGCTGCTGAGAAAGCCGCTGCTGAAAAAGCCGCTACTGAGAAAGCTGCTGCTGAGAAGGCCGTTGCTGAAAAAGCCGCTGTTGAGAAAGCCGTTGCTGAAGAAGCTGCTGCTGAAAAAGCTGCTGCTGAAAAAGCCGCTACTGAGAAAGCTGCTGCTGAAAAAGCTGCTGCTGAGAAAGCTGCTGCTGAGAAAGCTGCTGCTGAGGAAGCTGCTGCTGAGAAAGCTGCTACTGAAAAGGCTGCTGCTGAGAAAGCTGCTGCTGAGAAAGCTGCTGCTGAGAAGGCCGTTGCTGAAAAAGCCGCTGCTGAAAAAGCTGCTACTGAAAGGGCTGCTACTGAAAAAATTGCTGCTGAGAAAGTCGCTGCTGAAAAAGCTGCTATTGAAAAAGCCGCTACTGAAAAAGTTGCTACTGAGAAAGCCGCTGCTGATGAGGCTGCTGCTGATGAGGCTGCTGCTGAGAAAGCCACTGCAGAAACATCCAGTTTTGATGAAGAAATGGCTGAAATCTTTATCGAAGAAGCTCGTGAAGTTCTGGAGCGCACCGATACTATTCTGCACCATTGGCGTTCTGATCTCGCAAATGAAAAAACCGTGAATAGCCTGAAGCGAGAAATTCATACACTTAAAGGCAGCTCTTTAATGGCGGGAATGCCCTCAGTAGGCGGGCTCAGCCATGTTATGGAAACCCTGCTGGAAAAAATCTCTGAGAAACGCCTGATTATCACTGAATCTATTGTTGCCGGGCTTGAGGTCGGCTGTGACAATATTCATACCATGGTCGAATCTCTCAGCAAGGGCAATAAGCCCTCTGATAAAGAGTTGAATGGTTATATCACCGCTATAGAGCAGCTGGAAAAAACCTCGACCGAAACCAAAACAATTACCGTCGAGAAACCCGAAAAAACCACAGCTGAACCACAAAAACCCGAAGTTCCTCGCCCACTGTTTATCCCGACACTACCTGAACAACCAAGAACCATCCAGGTTATGCCTGAAAACATTGAAACTAATGAGGCTCAGGAAGGCACCGTTAGAGTTAATGCTTCATTGTTGAGCGACCTGATTAACTTCGCGGGTGAAATCAGTATTTACCGTTCTCGCCTAGATCAGGAGATAGCTGGCTTCAGAAACAATCTCACCGAGGTTCATCAAACCATTACCCGTTTGCGTGATCAACTGCGTAAAATGGATATCGAAACAGAGACCCAAATTCTGTCTCGATTCCAACGGGAAACTGACTATTCAGAAACAGAGTTTGACCCGCTGGAGCTGGATCGCTTCTCTACAATCCAGCAGCTTTCACGCGCTTTGGCTGAGTCAGTAGCTGATTTAACCAGTCTTGAAGAAGATTTGGATAATACCGCACGCATTTCCGAAACACTGCTGCTGCAGCAATCGCGCGTAAACACCGAAATGCACGAAGGTCTGATGCAGACCCGGATGGTTCATTTTGGCACAATTGCCCCCAGATTACGCCGACTGGTTCGACAAGTCGCCAAAGATACCAAGAAAAAAGCAGGGCTAAAGCTCCAGCTAGCGGGTAATTCAGAAGGCATGCTCGATAGAGATGTCTTAGAAAAAATCACTGCGCCGCTAGAGCATATTATTAGAAATGCCATAGCGCATGGTATTGAAACCCCGACCCAGCGTGAAAAGCGCAAAAAAGCTGCAGAAGGCAAAATCACCATCACGGTCGAAAGCGAAGCAACTGAACTGCTGATTACTGTTGAAGATGATGGCAGCGGTATTGACCTTGACCAGATTCGCAAACAAGCCATTAAACGCGGCATGTTGAAAGAGTCACAGAAGGTATCTGACGCGGATTTATTACAATTTATTATGGAAAGCGGATTTACCACCGCAGAAGAATTATCTGATATTTCTGGTCGCGGTATCGGCATGGATGTGGTCAATAACGAAATCAAGGTTGTTGGTGGCTCGCTTGATGTTAACACCGAAAAGAACAAAGGCAGTCGTTTCCGCTTACGGATACCGTTCACTTTGGCAGTTATGCAGGCGATTAATGTTACAGCCGGCGAGCGCGATTATGCGATACCCCTAGCCAGTGTGCGTGGCGTTGCCAAGTTAAGCCCCGATAATTATCGCCAACTGATGGATAACGACAAGCCGAGCTATGACTTCGCCGGCGAGAGTTATCATCTAATGGAACTCGAACATGTACTTGGCTTTCCTCCCACTCCTGTAGAGAATGAGAACATTGCCGTGCTGATGATTCGTGCAGGTAACTTGAGAGCCGCTTTCAGGGTTAACAATTTACAGTCCCATCATGAGGTTGTCATCAAGCCTGTTGGCCAACAAGTTGCCAGTATTCCCGGCATCCTTGGCGGCACAATAACCGGTGATGGTGAAGTATTAATTGTCTTGGATATGGGCCCGCTCATTCGTCAGGGAATTGCACAGGCCAGTCAGAAACCTGAAGATATCATTGATGCTGTACCCGAGGTTGAAGAAAAACGCGCACCACTTATCCTAGTGGTGGATGACTCAATTACCATGCGTAAAATTACCTCACGGGTACTTGAAAATGCTGAAATGGAAGTGTTTACTGCTAAAGATGGTCTCGATGCAATCGATAAGATGATGGAGCGAACCCCCGACCTCATCGTTCTCGATATTGAAATGCCGCGCATGGATGGTTATGAACTAGCAACCCATGTACGCGCAGACGCCCTTTTACGCGATATGCCTTTGATTATGATTACTTCACGCTCTGGTCAAAAACATCGTGATCGGGCAGCAGAAATCGGTGTAGATCGCTATATGGCAAAACCTTATCAGGAATCTGAGATGGTGAGTAATGTAACCGAACTGCTGGAGCAAAGCAAAAGAGCTAAATCATGATACCTAAACCAACTAGACCTTCAAAACAAACCAGCCGTGCGACAAATAGACGCGCTGCTGTGAAACAAAAACCCACCAATAAGAAAAGCCTCGGGCTGGCCTGTTTGCTGGTTGATATCGGCGGGTATAAAGCTCTGCTGCCAAAGTCCAGCATGAATGAAGTGATTAAGTATCAAAAACCGAAACCCTTTGAAACCGCGCCGGAATGGTTGCTAGGTTCAGTGGAATGGAAAAACTGGCAGGTTCCAGTCATCTCCTATGCTGAGCTTTCAGGGCTTGGCAAATCAGATACCAAAACCAGCAAGTATATTATTTTAATTAAGTCATTAGCGAATAACCAGCAAATGCCATTTATCGGGGTGGTTATCAATGCCTTGCCGGTAGACCTTGGCCTTGAGGACAGTGACATTGTCGAAAATTTTGAAGCACCACCGGCACTCGGGGTATTTAGCAGTATCAAACTTGCCGGTAAAGAAGACGCGCTAATTCCTGATCTGGATCGTCTGAACCAGCTGGTCGCGCATGCTGCCTATGGGGCCTTACCCATAACCCAGATACACTAGGCTAGAATATCTCGCTAGTGTATATATAACTAGGGTATCAGCCTAGCTAAGGTCGCCATAATATTGCTGAATAATTGCAATCGCAGCAGGGCCTGCTGTTTCGCTTCTTAATATCCGTGGACCTATTCTCATAGCCTGCACATTCTCAGCAGCAAGCAGCATAAGCTCGGTTTGGGTAAAACCGCCCTCCGGGCCAATCAACAAATCAACACTGCCGGAGGATAACTCAACCCCGCTCACCCCCTGTCGCGCTTGCGGGTCAAGAACCATGCGTTCACTCTCAGGTTTTATAGCCAGATAATCCGCCAATAACAGGGGTGCACTAAGCATTGGTAAATCGCTGCGACCACATTGCTCGCAAGCGCTGATAATGACTTGTTGCCAATGTTGCATGCGTCGCTGTAAACGCTTCTCATCCAGATGCAACTCCACTCTTTGGGTTAATACTAACTGAATGGCGTTGACCCCCAACTCGGTGGCTTTTTGTAAGCTATAGTCTAGTCTTTCCCCCCGGGTTAATGCCTGAACAAGGTTTATTCTGATTTTTGAAGCAGGAATACCCACCGAACACAGCTTGATTTTCAGGCTTAGTGTTTTCTTTGATACAGTCAAGATTTCTGCGCTGTAATTATTCCCATCACCATTAAACACTTCAAGGTTATGGCCCGCGCGCAAACGCAGCACCCTAGCTAGATAATGAGCCTGGCTACCCTCAAGTTGAACCACTGCAGCGACCGAAAGCTGCATTTGGAGATATATCCGTCGAAGTTTCATAAATTAATGCCTGAAGTTAGGGCCTGAAGTTAGGGCCTGAAGTTAGGGCCTGAAATTATTGACAAGCTCACTCAATCCCCTCGATAACCAGCTTGCTGAAATGACAACTGTACCCCGTTGCATAAATTCTTTATTTAGCATAACTCCCCGCTACTGGTATGATGAGAGATTCATTCAGCTAAATTATAAACGGATTGCTCCAATGCTACAAAAAACTCGCCATAACGATTCTCCAAAACCAACTGGCAGGGCTGCCGGCTTCACCTTGATTGAAATACTGGTCGTAGTTGTCATTATGGGAATACTGGCAGCGATTATCGTACCCCGGGTAATGGATCAACCTGACCAGGCTCGGGTAACTAAGGCAAAATCCGATATACAGTCCTTAGTAACTGCGCTGGAAATGTACAAACTACAGAATTATAACTACCCCAGTACCGATCAGGGTTTACAGGCACTGCTTACAAAGCCGGATGGACAACCCGAGGCGCGTAACTGGAAAACTGGAGGTTATATTGACCGTTTGCCGAAAGACCCCTGGGATAACAGTTATAAATACCTTAGCCCTGGCGCTCACGGACTATTCGATGTTTTCTCCCTTGGTGCTGACGGCGTATCCGGCGGTGAAGGTATCGGCGAGGACATCGGTTCCTGGACCAACTAATTTCTGAGTGCCGTTAACAGAAGCCCACATCCAGTGACCTGCTCTCCTCATGCACAACGCGGAATGACACTGCTGGAAATCCTGGTGGTCCTAGTAATTACTGCCAGCCTTACAAGCTTGGTTATTTTAAGTTTCAGTCAGCGTAACGATGACCAGCTACAAGAGGATGCCCAGCGTTTTGCAGCACTGGTTGAACAGCACTGTCAGGATGCTTTTTTACTTGGGCAAATACGCGCCATCAGTGTAAATGATCGTGGTTATCAATTCTGGTATCGATCTAACCAACAATGGTTTGCCGCCGCCAACAACACTCGCCTGTACCGGCCGCGCGAATGGAGTGCGGACTGGGATCTTGAACTTAGAATCAATGGACTGGCGGAAAGTCTAAACCGGGAACTAAATCCGGCAAAGCAACAACCCCGACTCATTTGCATGGCGGATGGTCAACTGCCTTTGTTTGATTTATACATCAGCTCACAGGCGCGTAAAATTTCCGGCTTACGGCTGATCAGTGCCGGCGATAAACGCATAAACATCGAACAGAGCTTGTGAAGATATCAACACTTAAGTTGCCAGTGCGTGGATTTACTCTGCTGGAAGTGCTGATTGCAATGGTCGTTATCGGCATCGCTTTATTGGCATTAGCCTCCACCGGTTCAAAACAGGTCAACCAGTTGCAGCAATTACAACAGCAAACTCTGGCGCATTGGGTGGCGCAAAATGTGATCACGGAATTTCGGCTTGCTGCCAGCCACCCTCCCGGTGAAACCAGCGGGATTGAAAAAATGGGTCAACAAAACTGGTATTGGTTGTTAAATGCCGCCGCTGCATCCGACCCCTTACTTTTACGGCTGGATGTGCAAGTTTATGCAGATTCTGCACACCAACAGCTGGTGCTTGCAGAAACCGGTTTTAGCTTGCGCGAAAATCGCCGATGAGTACTATCGCCAACAAGCTTAAATTTTCCCGGCATTCGACAAATGGGGGCTTTACCCTGTTGGAGCTGCTGGTTGCACTGAGCATATTCTCTCTGATTGTTACCGCCGGCTATACTGGCCTGAACAGCCTCAATCGTGCCCTCCAACTTCAACGAGAGGCTTCCAGTCAGCTGGCAGATATACAGTGGGCCGTTAGCCGCATGGAACGAGACTTAATTCAGGTGGTTAATCGTTCACTGCGAACTGAAAACACGCTACTGCCCGCCTTTAGCGGCGACAGCCGACAATTGCGACTAGTCACCCTGTCTGGTAATTCGTTGCTACAGCAGCCGCTGAGCGAAGAACGACCGATACACTGGCAATGGCAACAACCACTACTCAGTCGGCGCGCATGGTCGCTTCCAGACCGTCTCTCCAGCAATCCGCCTATGGCCCACTCCAGACTGTTGGAGAATGTTGAGCTTGTGGATTTTCGCTACCGCGATGACAAAGGTAACTGGCGCTCGCAGTGGAACAGTACACAACAAGGACGTCGGTTACCAGATGCGGTGCAATTACGACTGCAGATCAGGGGTTTTGGTGAAATAAGGCGGGTGGTTGAGCTACCCGGCCGGCGCACATAATGCACTTAAACACTCCCATAAAACAATCCGGCAAGCAACGAGGAGCTGCCCTGTTAATTGCATTAGCAATAACAGTACTGGCAGCGGTACTGGCCATAAGCGCCATCGAAACCGGCCAACTCGATATGCGCAAGAGCAGTATTCTCATCCGCAGCGGCCAGGCCCAGCAACTGGCCATGGGCATGGAGGACTGGGCCATCAGCCTGATCCAGAGAGATCAAAATACTTCCAGCGGCGCCGCTTTTGATGGACTTGAAGATATCTGGTACCAGCAGTTACCGCTGACCCAGGTATCTGGCGGAACAATCAGTGGAACGCTGAGCGATCTTGACGGGCGCTTTAACCTCAACAGCCTGCTGGATGTTGATGGTGCGGTTAACCCGCTGGCACTGGAACGCTTCCGGCGTCTGCTGGTAGTTTTACAGCTTAACCCCTCCATTGCCGACCAATTACTCGACTGGCTGGATGCAGATACCTCGCCACAACCCCAGGGCGCCGAAGACAATATATACCGGAATCGTCAACCACCCGGGTTGGCTGCTAACCAAATGCTCAGCCACATTTCCGAACTGCGAATCCTGCCTGCTGTGGATACGGCAAATTGGCAGAGAATCAAAAACTATGTGAGCGCAAACCCGCAAGCTAGCAGCGGCATTAATATCAATACCGCAACGGCAGAGGTTTTGCTGTCATTAGCCGATGGTATAACTCGCCAGATGATTAATCGTGTGATCCGTCAGCGAGGCGGTGGCTTTCGCTCCCTATCCACCTTTTTACAACTACAGGTATTCGAAAACATCAATATAGACCCGCGCGGCCTGTCGATTCGCAGTTATAATTACCGCGCGCTGGCTGAAATCCAGATGGATGGAGAAATCAGCCTGTTCGAGACCTTGTTACAACGCAGTGGCAGCGTTTATCATGTAATACATCGCCGGCGCATAATTCAGTAGTTAATAGAGTACAGAGAGTACAAAAAAAATCAGATGAAACCAGTGCTCTATATATATGCTACTGCCAGCGCTGCAGGGACACCAGAACCTGCAAAAAGCTGGTGTTGGTCTACTGATGAAGCAGCTTTGCAATACGGTACCACCGGGCAATTGCAACAAGCCGCAGCCAGCCTGATAGAGTCTGACCGCATTGTGCTAGTACTGCCCAGTGAAGATGTGCTGTTAACTAGCGTGGACATACCCGCCAAGCAAACCGCCCAAATTCGGCTGGCAGCACCCTTCGCCATCGAAGAGCAACTGGCCTGCGACCCGGCAAAACTGCAGATAGTGAGCCAACGCAACCTGGCGACTGGAAAAGTTGATATCGCTGCAGTTGAGCGCCAATTCCTGCACACCTGTCTCGATCAATTAGAGTCTCTGGGAATACAGCCTCAGCAGGCAATCGCCGATACTTTCACTTTACCAGTCCCTGTGCCCGGCACGCTAATATTGAGCAAACAGCCTGATACTGAACGAGTATTGCTACGCTGGGACACCCATCAGGGAACAGCAATGCCAACCACGCAGCTGGCTGACTGGCTGCCGCTGTTTTTGCGAGAACAAAACGAGCCGGCAGTTACAAAGTTACTAATAGCAAGCGATGGTCATCAGGCAATCCTGCTAGAGTCTGAGCTTGGAGATATTTCTGCGCTTGAAGTTGAGACGCTCATTCTCGAGAAAAAACCTATCATAGGCGCTGGCATCAACCTGCTAAGCGGTGAGTTTCGTAGGAATGCCCAACAATCAGGTCAGCCGGGCTGGTACCGGTCACTGGTTCTACTGGGGATAGCTCTGAGCTTATTTATTATTACTGCCTTTGTAGATATCTATCGCGATAACAAACAACTAGAAAACCTCAACAGTGCCATAGAAAAGACCTTCCGGGAAGCTTTTCCCAAGGTGCAGAGAATTGAAGACCCGATGATTCAGGCTCGCCAGCAACTGGCCTTGCTCGGTGGAGGGAAAAACCTCAGCAGTGGTTTTCTTACACGCATGAACGAGCTTGCTGGCGCACTCAAACCACAAGCTGCGGTGCAAATTAACTCGCTTGATTATCGGAATAACAAACTGGAAGTTAACCTGCATGCTGCCAACATTGGCGAGCTTGAAGCTCTGGCGATGCGTATTCGTGAGAAAGACGGTGTGGCAATCCTCTCGTCCGCCAGCCTGGGCAAACTTGGGGTGGATGCTCGCCTGCTATTAGAGGATTCCAGCCAATGAAAACCTGGTGGCAAGACTTGCAACAACGGGAACAACAGTTAATTCTGGGTGGTTCTATAGCCTTGCTTGCTGTAATTTTGTGGGCCTTTGTATGGCTGCCTTATCAGCAAAACAAAGATAGTCTGCAGACACAAATTCATGCGCGTGGGCAGCAGCTCGTTGAAATAACTCAAATCGCGGCACAGGCAAAGGCCGCCGGTAAGTCACCGCAAACTGCTAACAGCACAGCGGCGCGTGGCAACCGCTCCTTGCTGCAGATAACCGATGAAAGCGCTCGTGCAGCTGGCCTGGCAGCCGCTTTAAAACGAATTGAACCCGATACCGATAAACAAGTTCAGGTTTGGCTGGAAAACGCTAATTTTGATAAACTGATTACATGGCTGGAAGTCATCGAGGGCAAATACTCTATTCGTATAGAAAGCGCCAGCATAAATAAAGTTTCTAAAAAAACCAGCGGCGCGGTCAACGCCCGCATCAGTCTCAGAGAGCAATAACACAAGCTATGCAGGCATCATCCTTCTTCGACATCAACCCCAGAGGTTTATCCAAAAATGCGTAAACTACTATCCCGACTAGTGATCACACTCTTGCTGCTGTTGGCTTTGCTTATCGGACTTGCATGGTTTACACCCGCCAGCCTGCTCGGAAACTTGCTCGAAAAGCAAGGCTCTTCGCTACAGCTTGGATTGTTAAAAGGCAGGCTGCACGATGGCAGCGCAGGCCAGGCTCGCTGGCAGGGCATCGATATCGGCAAACTCAGCTGGCAGATAGGGGGTTTTAGTATTGCTCCCGCGGCCACCGATGTCAGTTTTCAAGCAAGCGGGCCACAGATGCAAGCACAGGGCTCATTTAACGCTCAGCGCGAGTTGGTATCCAGTAACGATTTAAATGGTCACTTTCCTGCCAGCTGGCTTAATTTACAAGGCCTTGCTCCGCTCTTATTCGCTCACGGAAAAATCAGTTTCGATTTTTCCCAGCTTGAAGTCAGCAAACAAGGAAGTCCGGCAGCCAACGGCGTGATGGATTGGCAAGATGCCGGCTTGAATGGTTTATTAGAGCTTAGCCTGGGTGATATTCGTTTCGATATCAGCACCCTGAACCCAGTTACCGGCAAGCCATCAGCAGAATCCGATAGCAGCCGTGAAATTGTGATTACATTCAGCAACCGTGGTGATACCGATCTGCAATTAAATGGCACCATTACAACCGATGGTCGCCAGTACCAACTCGATTGTGTGGCGCGTGCTTCTCCCGGAAGGTCAGATATCAACCGATTTTTGCGCAAGGCCGGCGAAGTTGCAGCCGACGGTTCCTACCGGCTGCAATTTGAAGGCCTGCTGTCTCCCGGTGATTAACCCGAGCATTCCCATGAACCCAAAGCTAAAAAAAACCAGCGCTAATTCATACTATCCCTATCTACAGACAGCCTTAAAAGCGTCCCGTGCGGCCAGCAAGATTGCCAGCCACTATTATCAGCTGGCGCAGTCGGATTCGTTAGCAATTGAGATTAAGTCCGACCAAAGTCCGGTAACAGTAGCCGATCGTGAGGCTGAGACTGCGATTCGTAATATTATTCTCGGTGACTGGCCCGAGCATGATATTTACGGCGAGGAGCATGGACGCATTCACGCCGACTCGGATTTTCTCTGGCTGGTAGATCCCATCGACGGCACCAAGAGTTTTGTTCGCGGTTACGGTTTTTTCTCTGTGCAGATCGCCTTGATGCTGAAAGGCAAATTGGTGTTGGGTGTGAGTTGCGCCCCAGTTATGAATGAACTGGCCTGGGCATTGCGCGGAGAGGGCGCCTACTTGAACGATAAAGCCATACAAGTAAGCGATATCAGCGCCCTTGAGGAAAGCACCGTGTCGACCGGAAACCTTAGTTCGATCGCCACCAGTTCAAGCTGGCAGGCATTGGGTGAAGTGCTCAGTGGCTGTGGTAAAACCCGTGGCTACGGGGATTTTTATCATTACCATCGACTGGCAGCCGGACAACTGGAAATCGTGATTGAGTCTGACCTCAATATTCTTGATATCGCCGCACTTACCATTATTATTGAAGAAGCTGGCGGTCAAGTCAGCGACCTGCATGGCCAGCCAGTTAACCTGAACACCAGTTCCTTGCTGGCAAGCAACGGAAAATCACATAATCAACTACTCAAGCGCTTGGATTATTGATGTCCACTCTGCCTAAAATCCATGCTATCAAGCGCATCAAACCCAGTCGCTTGTTTAATATTGAACAACTATCGCTGGAATTTTCCAATGGTGAAAAACGCCAGTTCGAACGGCTGGTCACAGGTGATGTTGGTGCTGTGATTGTAGTGCCCGTTATTGATACTGATAACATTTTACTGATTCGTGAATATGCCGCCGGCATCCATGCCTATGAAGTGGGATTGCCAAAAGGCGGGTTGGAGCCAGGCGAATCTATATTTGATGCTGCCAACCGCGAATTAAAAGAAGAAGCCGGTTTTGGTGCCGCTAAGCTCGATTATCTCACCTCCCTGAGTCTGGCTCCCGGCTATATGACCCACCATACCCATATCGTGCTCGCACGGGATCTCTACCGCGAATCCCTACCGGGCGACGAACCTGAAGAAATTGAAACCCTGCAATGGCCGCTGGCCGATATCGGTAATCTGGTGAATCGCAGTGACTGTAGTGAAGGACGCTCACTGGCGGCACTTTATCTGGCCCGAGATTTCCTCGAAGGCCGCTGGCAGCCTGCAGACAACTCGCCCCCAGATACTTATAAAAACAACAACGAGAAGTGAAGCCTTAAATATGAATGCACCGAATACCTTGAGTAAAGATAAAATCCGTCAATTGCGCCTTGCCTGTGTGGGTATCGCTGATACCGCAGGCTTGGCGATACTAGAAATCTATGATGAAGACGACCTCGGTATCGTTACTAAAAGTGATGACAGCCCGTTAACAAGAGCAGATTTGGCAAGCCATAATGTTATCGTTGCTGCACTGGAAAAACTCACCCCCGATTGGCCTGTCCTATCGGAAGAGTCCACCGGCATTGATACCGCAACTCGTCGACAGTGGCAGCGCTATTGGCTGGTGGATCCACTCGATGGCACCAAAGAATTTATCAAGCGCAACGGTGAATTCACAGTAAATATCGCATTGATCGATAAGGGTCGCCCTATTCTAGGCATAGTTCAGGTACCGGTTACAAACTACTGTTATTCCGGAAGTACGCTCGAAGGTGCATTTTTACGCTCGCTGGATGCCGAGGAAAAATCCATCCAGGTACGCCTGCCACCCGCATCCCCGCCGATTGTGGTCGGCAGTCGCTCACATGCTAGCCCGCGTGTTACCGCCTATTTGGAAAACCTCGGCTCGCATGCACTGACATCAATGGGTAGTTCGCTTAAATTCTGCCTAGTGGCATCCGGACAAGCCGATCTATATCCGCGCCTGGGGCCAACCATGGAATGGGATACCGGGGCAGCACAAGCCATTGTTGAAGCTGCCGGTGGCAAGGTAGTGCGTACCGACAACACGCCGCTGGATTACAATCAGCGCGAGACCCTGCTCAATCCGGAGTTCTTGGTATTAGGTGACAGCACGGTTAACTGGTCAGCTTTTGTACCAACGGGTTCTACCCATATGGACGCCCTTGATAAATAGTCTTTACCCGAGTTTTTACTCTGGTCTTTGCAGTATGTCCTTGACCTCAGCGGCCTGAGGATGTATAAATTCAGCAGCAAATGAGAGATGTCCGCTTTAATCCTCATCATTTGACGGAATAACTATAATAATAAATCACAACAAGAGCAAAAACGGTGTGGGGACTCAGCGGCTTCGGCCGCTTTTTTATTCTTCAGGTTGCGAGCATGAGCGATACGACCAGCAGCAGACCTAAACCTTTTAAATTCTATGTATTGCTGATACTTTTCACAGCAGTGCTGAGTGCTGTACTCACCTACTTTTTTGCGATTCCTGAATTACACCGCAGTCTTGATAGCCTCGGTGAAATAGAAGAGCAACTCGAAATATCTGAACAAAACATACAATCACTCAAAGCGGAAAAAATTCTGCTCGAACAGCAATCCACTATTATTCGAGGGGCGAACAACCGTCTTTTGGAAACTGAAAATGAATATCAATCCGAAATTGCTCAAATCAGCAGCGAGCTGGCTTTTTATCGCCGCCTGGCAGGTGCCGGCGGTAAACTTGAAGGACTAACCATCAACAAATTCATGCTCCAGCAAACGGCATCGGATAGAGTCGCTCATTTCCGGCTCACGCTGACACAAAACCTGCAAAAGGCCCGTACCATCAGCGGTGATATCCAGATATTGGTGCGTGGTTCTCTGGCTAATCAACCCGGACTACTAAATTGGCAATCATTGCAACCGGAAAGCACGCAATCACCCAAGTTTAGCTTCAAATATTTTCAACAAGTAGAGGGCTATCTGACCTTACCGCAAGATTTTATTCCCGAAAGCGTGGAAATAACCTTAAAACCTGAAAAGAAGTCCCGGGTGCAGGCCAGCTTTGCCTGGCAAGACATCATCACCGATAGACCTTAACAAAACCAGCAGACAGCAGTGGATCTGGTTTTTATACTCAATTCACACAAATCTATAAAAAGGCGTAGAATACGCCCGTGGATACCCTACAAATAAATACTATTGACGATGAAACTGAGCTGATTCTGACCAGCGCTGCCGCACGCAAAGTCCAGGAGCTAATCCTGGAAGAAAAAAACCCGGAACTTAAGTTACGAGTGTACATATCCGGCGGCGGCTGTTCCGGTTTCCAGTATGGTTTTTCATTCGATGAAGATATGCAAGCCGATGACATCGTGATTAAAAACGACGGTGTACAAATGCTGGTTGATCCACTGAGCCTGCAATACCTCGAGGGTGCAGAAGTTGACTACACAGAAAACCTGCAAGGCTCGCGCTTTGTTATCCGCAACCCTAATGCAACTACAACCTGTGGTTGCGGTTCTTCTTTCAGTATTTAAGTCCCCGTGTCAGCAAAAATCGACCGGCTCACCGCTTCAACGCTAAACCGTTTCAGTGGTGTAAGGCTAGACCGCCTGGTGGACTATCGTGAAAACTCAGACTGGCAGCAACAGCAACTACAAGACCACAACACCCGACTAGTTCCGCTCTGGCGCAGTCGCTGCCTGGTTGAAAAAACCAGCGATAACAGCTATGAAGCCATCTACATCCATCCATCTGATCTAAAACATAACAATGTTATTCGTGAGCCAACCTTATTAGGCAAAAAGGATGATCAGGTTTACTTTGCGGTAACCGTAAATGACCAGCAGCGCGAGCAGCTTTTAGAACAACACAAAAAAGGTCAGTTTTCAGACCTGCGCTTACTCGCTGCAGATATGCACCCACTGAAAGCCGGGATACTCGCTTATGCCAAAGCCCTGCACTACTGGCAGCACCGGCATACATTTTGCGGTACTTGCGGTGCTGCCAACTCACTGCGTTCAGGTGGACACCGAATGATATGCAGCAATGCTGAGTGCGGCAGGCAAACTTTCCCGCGAATAGATCCGGCTATTATTGTGTTGGTATCTCACGGCGATGCCTGTCTATTGGGTCGCCAGGCAAGCTGGCCGCAAAATCGATTTTCCACCCTTGCGGGCTTTGTTGAACCCGGCGAGAGCCTAGAAGATGCCGTGGTTCGGGAAATATGGGAAGAAGCCAGAGTGAAATTAAAAACGATTTCCTATCGCTCCTCGCAGCCTTGGCCATTCCCGGCCGCGGCTATGGCCGGGTTTATAGCAGAAGCCACTTCACGCGAATGTGAAATCGGCGACAATGAGTTAGAAACCATTCGCTGGTTTTCCAGCAAAGAATTACCACAGTTGCTAGCGAAAGGGGAGGTCTATATGCCCAACCGGGTTTCTATTGCTTTCCAGTTGGTATCGGAATGGTATCTTGGGCAGACTGGGGATATCCTTAGCCAGCTGATCCACGAATTACAGCCTGCCCGAGCGCCCGGCCGAATTAAAAACACCTGTTAGACTCGTTACTTGGAAAATTACGCTAAAATATTAGGCTTATCATAGAAATTATAATTTAGAAATTAAACCCCAATGACAATACTCGCCATCCTGATAGCCTTCGCGCTAACTCAATTTTTCCCGCTATTATCCCAATATCGAGGCTCTGGCTGGCTGCAAAAATATGTACGCAAAGCCAACGACCAGCTATCCATACTACCCGGCTGGGCCGGCATCAGCAGCGTTATATTATTACCCTTGATTCCACTCGCCCTGCTTTACTTGCTTGCGCAACTGAGCACAGCCTTACTTGGTGGCTTTGGTCTATTCATTCTGTCAATACTGGTGTTGCTCTACACTTTTGGCCCACGCGACCTAGATGCCGACATAAAAGCCTACCTGAGCGCACAAACCCGTGAGGAAAAAAACAAAGCTCGCGCTCACCTGCAAGGCCCAGCCTGTGACAGTATCGCCGGTGAGCATTCTCACGAGAGTGAGTCATTAGAAGAGACCGATAACTGCCCGCTTTTTGCGGGCGCCGTTTTTCAACAGGCCCTGCGTCGTTGGTTTGCGATTATTTTTTGGTTTGCGATTGCCGGAATTGCCGGGGCTTTAGCTTATCGAATAATTGAGTGGCTGACACACCGTGCGTTACCCCTCAGTGACAGACAAAGACAAAATTTCAGCACTGTGTGCAGCGTAATGGAATGGCCAGTCGCTCAGTTGATGACGCTTTCACTGGCAATCGCCGCAGACTTTGACTCCGTATATTCAGCCTGGAAGCAATACCACGATGAGCAAGGCCACTCACTTTTTGAGGGAAACAACGGCTTTTTGCGTGCCGCTGCCAACTGCATTATCGTTTCCGGCTCTGTCGGTAATGACGGTTTCGCCGACCAACTTGAAAGCGAGCCAAACGCGGTAGTCCAGCAAGCGATGGATCTGGTCTGGCGGGTAATGGGTGTATGGCTGGCAGGACTAGCCATTCTGCTGCTCGCGGGCTGGCTCAGTTGATCCAAAAGCCCTGGTTATTTGGTTTATTACTTTCCCTGGCTGCCGCATTAATTCCCCTGCCCGCAAGTGCAGCCGTTAACTTGTTGAATGCTGATGGCAGCATTACCACCTTATCTAGCCCTGCCGAATCAGTTGTTACGCTTTCGCCAAACTTGGCTGAACTAGTTTTTGCCGCCGGCGGCGGTGATAAATTAAAAGCTGTGGTAGAGTGGAGTGATTATCCGCAGGCGGTGAAAAAAATACCGCGTATCGGTAATGCCTTCCGTCTGGATATGGAACAATTGTTATCCCTCAAACCCGACCTAGTAATTGCCTGGGACAGCGGGAACCCGGTAGATGTTCTGGAAAAAATAGAAGCATTAGGCATCCCTGTCTGGCGCACCGGGGTTTCAACCCCTGAGCAGATTGCCGATCTGCTCGAAAATATTGGTGCGGCACTGGCAACTACACAAATCGCAAAAATTGCTGCTGACGAGTATCGCCAGGCATTAAGAATCCTGCAGCAACAATATCAACAATCCCCTTCTTTTCGTTACTTTATCCAGCTTTATGCCACGCCGCTTTATACGGTGAACGGTGAACACCTGATCTCCCATGCGCTTGCGGTTTGCCGCGGTGTAAATGTGTTTTCAGGACTAACTACCCTAGCGCCTGCAGTTAGCCATGAAGCCGTTCTCGCGGCGGCTCCGGAAGTGATTTTTTATACCCAGTCCGACAAACCGAAAAGCAGTCATAATAATTCTGTTGAAATCTGGTCTCCCTGGTTGGGAAGCAGCCCCGACCCCCGCTTCACCCGCTTGAATCCCGACTGGATTACTCGCCCGGGCCCACGCTTGCTGGCCGGCATTCGGCAAGCATGTCAGTCGCAACAACAACGGGGACATCAATAAACATGTCAACAACTCGCAGAAAAGTATCCCGTTTGCTCGAAAGCCCACTTCTCACCCCAATCCCCAGCTCGTTGATCAACGGATTGGTCACCAATGCAAATGTGGTAGTATAGTCGCTGGTAAAGGTTTTTCAACTTATCAGTTTCGGAAAAGGTGCCATGGTTAACGAACTAAACATATTAGATAGAATGCGCGCAACCTTGCGTGCACACCAATTTAACATCAATATAGGAAAAGCCTATATATACTGGGCACGGGCTTTTATTGAATATCATAACAAGCAAGATCCATCTGAACTGGGGCAGGCAGATGTTGAATCCTTTATTTCCCACTTGGCATCAGAGCGCTATGCGGCTGTGCAAACCCAAAGTCAGGCGCTGCATGCTGTGCTATTCCTCTATAAAGATGTGCTGGGCAGCTGCCCTGACTGGCTCAACGAGCTGGTAGCAGATCAGAAAGCAACGAGTAAGTCCAACACTCTTAGCAAAGATGAGGTCCAAAGCCTGCTATCTAATCTTTATGGTCAAGAATGGTTAGCGGTTTCTCTAATCTATGGTGCCGGTCTACGCGCCAGTGAGTGCGTGAATTTACGCATCAGAGATATCGACCTGCAAAAACATAACATCCTGGTAAGGCGGGCAAACGGGACCGCCGGGTGGACGACAATAATACCCATGAAACTTCTATCCTCCCTACGCACACATATTGAAGACCGCAAATTGCTGCACATCAAGGATATCGCCGATGGTCTTGGCGAGGTTTTCCTGCCTGTGAATGTCCGTGAGTTATATCCAAACGCCGCGCGTTCTTGGAGCTGGCAGTATGTTTTCCCATCTACAGAGAGGGATTTTGACCCGGTAAGCGGCAACTTGAAAAGAACCTCACAAATTCCTGAAGACCAAATCAACAAGGCAATTGAACGAGCCGCTATCGACGCGCAAATTTATATACGGGTAACCTCCACGACATTGCGCAATTCTTTTGCGGCACACCTGATCCATAATGGTGTTGATAGTAAGCAAGTTGAGGCACTGCTTGGGCACGGCACTGACAAGGAGTTGGATGGTTTACCGCTTGGCATAAAATCTCCTCTGGATAAAATACACATCCATTAATATCGGGGTTATGCACCCTTGAAATATACCTATTTAAACCCGCCTTATGGCGAGTTTTTTTACGGCCTTAATTTTGCTTTATAAGCCACCCCTATCACGCCCATATCGAAAATCAATTATCTTTGGTATATCAGTTTCTCGAAATAAGATTGCACTTTTTCAATTCTTAAACTATAGTTAAACAAGGTATATATATACTATACCGACACTTTGACACTTTGTAGGAAATTTCCTACAGGAAGTAGCATAGATCAACGGATTGGTCACCGATACAAAGTGGGGGAACAATAGCTTAAGTAAAGTTATTGAAATTATCAGTTTCGGAGAAGGGGCCATGGTTAACGAACTAAACATATTAGATAGAATGCGCGCATCCTTGCGTGTACATCAATTTAATGTCAATACAGAAAAAGCCTATATGTATTGGGCACGGGCATTTATTGAATATCATAACAAGCAAGATCCATCTGAACTGGGGCGGGCAGATGTTGAATCCTTTATTTCATACTTAGCATCAGAACGATATGCAGCTGTGCAAACCCAAAATCAGGCGCTGCATGCTGTGCTATTCCTCTATAAAGATGTACTGGGCAGTTGCCCTGACTGGCTCAACGAGCTGGTAGCAGATCAGAAAGCAACGCATAAGTCCAACATTCTTAGCAAAGATGAGGTCCAAAGCCTGCTATCTAATCTTTATGGTCAAGAATGGTTGGCGGTTTCCCTGATCTATGGTGCCGGTCTACGCGCTAATGAGTGCGTGAATTTACGCGTCAGAGATATCGACCTGCAAAAACAAAACATCCTGGTCAGGCAGACAAACGGGGCGGCCGGGTGGATGACCATAATGCCCAGAAAACTTTTACCCTCCCTGCGTACACATATTGAAGACCGCAAATTGCTCCACATCAAGGATATCGCCGATGGTATTGGCGAGGTTTTCCTGCCTACGAATGTTCTCGAGTTATACCCAAATGCTGCGCGTTCATGGAGCTGGCAGTATGCCTTCCCATCTACAGAGAGGGATTATGACCCGGTAAACGGCAACTTGAAAAGAACCTCACATATTTCTGAGGATCAAATAAACAAAGCAATTGAAAGAGCCGCTATCGAAGCACAAATCTATACACGAGTAACCGCCACGACTTTGCGCAATTCCTTTGCGGTACACATGATCAGTAATGGTGTTGAAAGCAAGCAAGTTGAGGCGCTGCTCGGCCATGGTGCCGAAGAAGAGTTGGATGGTTTACAGGTTGGTATTGAATCGCCTCTGGACGAATTACGCATCCATTAATATCAGGGCAATACTCACCTTGAGACAAACCTACTTAAACCCGCCTTGCTGAACTCCGAGGTCTTGAAGATCTAGTGTGGCTGCGGGTTGTGGGTTGTGGGTTGTGGGTTGTGGGTTGTGGGTTGCGGGTTGCGGGTCATCAAAAAGTTTTTTCCATTGCAAATGCAGATCTGGAACGAAGTAATGCAGAAAAAACTTCTGCTGTGCATTTTATGCGCTTTGAATTCAACCCGGAAATGATTCTGGCTTTATCTGCTGGGAGTGAGCTAAGCGCCGGTTGCGATCATCCGAACTACCCGCCTTTTCAAACCACATTAACAAACACTAACACCCGATCCCTGCTGGGTGATTTCGCTGATCCATCGGAGGATTAGTGAGAATTAGTGTTATCAGGCAGACAGGTCATCCACGATTTTTTTGATCAGCTTAATAGTAATCAACACATAAACGGCGCCAAAGAGAAACACGAAAGACACTACCAGATGCATGGTTTCAGGTGGTAATTCACCAAAGAATGGCAGGGCGATATAACCAAAAGTGAATAAAACTACAAGCCATATAAGGTAGCGCCATTGTTTGCCAACAACCCCACCATTGAACAGCTTACCAATTGTGATTACTTGGTAAAGACAAAATATCATCACTGCTGCGGCTACTAAACCAATGATTAGTGCAGGAGATAGCTCCATAATGACGCCCTTTTTTCATTATTCCTTCTACTATTATAGACATATCTTCAGCTTGCTGACCAGTTCAAGCCGAACTTTAACAAATTACTTGCTCATATTGCAGCTTCACACTTGAGCTCGTAGTCCAGCATTTGGTCACCGTCAAACAACCAGCGCCCGGAAAATTTCTCACCGCTTATAACCAAAGGCAACCAGAGGCGGTCATCCATCCACATTTCCGCATAGGGGATTTCATCGAGCTTAAACCAGTGTGGAATCGCCTCATCTGTTTCTATCGGCTCACCACTATAATCTGAGGCCTTATAGACATGTACAAGCAAGGAGTAACCATCTATAAACTGAAACTGATGAACACCACAATACTCTGGCGAATGCGCATGGATACCCAGTTCTTCGTGAGTTTCCCTGAGCGCACATGCTAGCGGTGTTTCCGTTCCCTCCAACTTGCCACCAGGACCGTTAATTTTTCCAGCTCCCAGGCCGCGTTTTTTGCGAATTAATAATATCTCACCCTCTTTGATTACAAATAACAGGGTGGCAGGGTTTACCGCTTGCCAGCCCTGCCAGTCGATATCAGCCAAACTAGCGGGCGGATGCTTTAAAAATGATGCTAACATTAAATTTTATTTCAACACAAGCTTGCAAAAACGCCGTTTACCCACCTGCAAGACACCCGAAAAGCCCTGCTGCAATTGTAAATTACGCTCGCTGATAGCTTCGCCGTCAATCTTTACCGCCTTTTGTTTAATCATTCTAAAGGCATCTGAATTACTGGCAGTCAGTCCACAAACCGTCAAAATAGCAGCAATTCCAGGATTTTCCAAGTCCGCAAACAGCAAAGTTTTTTCATCAATGTCTTCGGGCATTGCGCCCTTCTGGAAACGCGCAATAAATTCTGCCTGCGCCGCCTCAGCAGCAGCAGCGTTATGAAATCGGGTGATAATTTCTGCCGCCAGCTCAAATTTAACATCGCGCGGATTCCTACCAGCCTCGACCGCCGACTTCAAGGCCTGAATATCAGTTAATGAGCGGAAACTGAGCAGTTCAAAATAGCGCCACATCAGCTCATCAGAAATCGACATGATTTTTCCGAACATCGCATTGGCGGGTTCATCAATACCAATATAGTTGTTCAGCGACTTGGACATCTTTTGCACGCCATCCAGGCCCTCCAGCAATGGCAGAGTAATAATCACCTGCGGTTCCTGACCATACTGTTGCTGCAAGTGACGGCCAACCAGCAAGTTAAAGGTTTGGTCGGTACCACCCATCTCTACATCGGTTTTCATTGCTACAGAGTCATAGCCTTGCACTAAGGGGTACAGAAACTCATGCACTGCAATAGACACACCGGACTTATAGCGATTCTTAAAGTCTTCCCGCTCCAGCATTCGGGCAACGGTATATCGAGAGGCTAGGCGAATCATACCGACAGAACCCATTTCATTCATCCACTCAGAGTTAAAACGAATCTTGGTGGTTTCCGGATCAAGAATTTTTAAAACCTGATCCGTATAGGTTTTTGCGTTTTCTGTCACTTCCTCTGCGGTTAATGGCTTGCGGGTAACATTTTTACCGGTAGGATCACCAATTAAGGCGGTAAAATCACCTATCAGGAAAGTGACTTCATGCCCCATCTGCTGAAACTGCCGCATTTTATTGATCACCACAGTATGCCCAAGGTGGATATCTGGCGCGGTAGGGTCAAAACCCACTTTGATCTGCAGGGGTTTACCGCGCTCAAGCTTACGCTCAAGCTCTGCCACTTTTATCACTTCTTCAGTTCCGCGGCTTATTTCACCGATTACATCATCTACCATTAGCTTTAATACACCTTAGCTATACTCAAAGACTGATTGTAGTACCTATAGGCAATGCTGTGAATACAGTTTTACGAATAATTATGCTCAAATTGGGCGTAAATCGCCAAAAACCCCTATTTCAACTGTTTTTCTGACTCTGAGCCACTTTTAAACAACATTCCGACGCATTCCAATTGACGCTGAACAAGGTGACAGTTAAGGTTACGCCATCGGCGAACAGCAGTAGCGACTATCTTTATATGTTTAAACTTATTCCGCAAATCAAGGCCAATGAATTCATCCAGAGATTACTTGGCTCCAGCTTTACCCGTAACGGGTTATTGGTTGCTGCGCTGTTTATATTTACCGGTATCGCCATGGGGTTAGTAAACCCTATGCCGGATCCTGCGCCGGTGACTACTGAATCACTGGTTAAAGAAATTATCCTGCCCGGCCAAGATAAAAACTTCAGCCCGGCTACAAGCCCTGATCAAGGCACTAATTCGGTTACCTTGACAGCAGATGCTGAGCAAATACCTGAGACTAATTCGCCTGCAAACCTAAATACAGGCTGGGATGTTATCAGAGTAGCGTCCGGCCAAACTCTGGATTCTATTTTTCGCAGTAGGGGTTACAACGTTTCGCTACTGCATGAAATTATTAAACTCAATAAGGAAACCAAAAACCTGCCGCGGCTACGCCTAGGGCAAGAATTATTATTTAAAGACCAGCCCGATGGCAGCTTTTCCCAGTTGCGGGTAGAGCTGGGTGAAACCCGCTTTATTACCGTATCGCTGGATGAAGAAGGTCTTTCTGTCGCCGATATTTACCGTGAAGTGGACCGCCGCCAGCAACACGCCACCGGCATCATCCGTAATTCATTATTCGTAGCCGGCAAAAATGCTGGGCTTTCCGATAGTATGGTCATGAAACTAGCCAATATTTTTGTTTGGGATATCGATTTTGTTCTCGACATTCGCGAGGGCGATAGTTTTAGCCTGATATATGAAAAGCTCTACCGCGATGGTGAGTTCCTACGAGACGGTGATATTTATGCGGCTACTTTTGTAAATCAGGGCGAAGTTTTTCGAGCAATTCGCTTTGCCAGCGGTGATGGCTTTAGCTATTTCACCCCGGAAGGCCGAAATATGAAGAAGAGCTTTCTGCGAGCGCCCCTGAATTTTTCCTATATCACCTCTAGTTTTAACCCTAAACGCTATCACCCGGTTCTCAAACGGGTAAAGGCTCACCGGGGTATTGACTACGGCGCACCGAGAGGCACACCCGTTTATTCTGCTGGTGATGGCAAAGTCATTCGCTCCGCCTATAGCAAGTACAACGGCCACCATGTGTTTATCCAGCATGCCAATGGCATTGTCACAAAATACCTGCACTTTACCAAACGCAAAGTCAAATCAGGACAACGGGTACGCCAAGGACAAACTATCGGTACAGTAGGCTCAACCGGTATGGTCACCGGCCCACATTTGCATTATGAGTTTGTAGTTAATGGCGTACACCGTAATCCGCGCACCGTTAAGTTACCCAAGGCTGAACCTTTACCAGCGGCTGAACTACCTGAATTCAAACGCATCGCCGAACCTCTGATTACCCAGTTGAACCAGTTGGATCAGGTACAACTATTAGCCCAAAACACGGGTGTGAGTAATGCAAAAGCCGAATAAATATGCCATCGGCTTACTCTCCGGCACCAGCATCGACGGCATTGACGCGGTGCTGGCAGATTTTAGTAGCGCACAGCCGCAGATAGTCGCTGTTCACAGTCATCCCTTTCCAGAGGAGCTTCAGGCAGAGCTTAAACAGCTCGCTGTAGAAATCAACGGACCCTCCCTCATGTTAACCGACATTATGCGCCTGCACGGTGAACTTTCTATAGTTTTCGCTGATGCGGTTCATGCCTTGCTGAGTCAAAACCGCTGCCCGCATGAGTTAATTGCGGGCATTGGTTTTCATGGTCAAACTGTTGGTCACCACCCCGAAGCCGAGCTGCCCTGGAGTTTACAACTGGGCGATGCAAACCGCTTGAGCCTGTTAACCGGGCTTTCTGTGGTGAGTGGCTTCCGTAGTATGGATATTGCAGCCGGTGGTCAGGGCGCGCCACTGGCGCCTTTGCTGCACCGGGAGATTTTTCAGGCAAGTGATACCAGGACAGCGGTGGTCAACATCGGTGGCATTGCCAACCTCAGCCAAGCGGATGGCAGCGGTTTTGATACCGGCCCCGGCAACTGCTTGCTGGATGCCTGGGTTCTACAAAATAAAAATCAGAACTATGACCCCAACGGCTCTTGGGCTGCCAGCGGTCAGGCAAATGAAAACTTGATTACCACCTGGCTTCAAGACCCCTACTTCCAGCTATCACCACCAAAAAGCACCGGCACCGATTATTTTAATTTAAACTGGCTAGCACAGTACACACCGCTCGATTCTATCCCGGCTGCAGATATTCAGGCCAGCTTGTCTGAACTCACCGCTCGCAGCATTGCAGCTTCACTGGAATTTTCACTGACATCTTCATTAGATTCTAAACGAGATATCACTATTGCAAAACTGCTGGTTTGCGGTGGCGGTGCGCACAATACCGATTTGATGATGCGCCTGCAAAACCTGTTACCCGATGTACAAGTTTCAACTACCGCAGTGGCCGGAGTAGACCCTGACTGGGTTGAGGGTCTGTTATTCGCCTGGCTTGGCTGGCAAAGACTCAATAACCAAGCGGTTGATACCCGAAAAATTACCGGTGCTGAAAAACCCCTGTTGCTAGGTGCAATCTACCAGGCAGTTGCTTAATCACAGAGTCGCCCTACTACCTGGCCCGTCGATCTGTTCGACTACAACGAAATATTATACAGTCCTAACCGCCGTCATAGCCATATCGGCGGAGTTAGTCCAGAGGTATTTGAACGTGCTGTAAATTCGTCCGTTTTACTGGGGGAGGTTCACTCTGATCCCAATTATTTCTTCTCTTGTTTCTTTTTTATCAGCAGCATTCGTGAATGCTGCAGGCAAGGCTGGTGATAAACTCACCGGCCTTGCTGGTCTTGGATTGTATATCAAGTTATATATTATTATATGCAAGTATATCTCTTGATGGCTATACTCTATTAAACTTGTTATAATGTACTCATGGACCCAGTAAGAAACCCCTTCGCTCCTGGCGCCGGCTCTCAGCCTCCTGAGTTAGCTGGTCGTGATGAAATTATAAATGATGCAAATATTGCTCTGCAGCGCGTGCTTCTTGGCCGCCATGATAAATCCCAAATCCTTCTGGGGCTTAGAGGCACGGGTAAAACTGTTTTGCTCAATAAGATCGAGGAGCTGGCTGAGTCGCATCATCATTTAACTTCGTTTATTGAGGCTCCTGATGATAGGCGCCTGGCTGACTCGCTTTACCCAAAGATTCAACAAGTGTTGCGGATACTATCAACAGTAGAGGCGGCGAAATCCGCCGCGCATAGTGCATTAGGCGCACTACGGTCATTCGCTTCGGTTTTTAGGATAAAGATGGGAGACGTTTCAATTTCTGTTGATCCGAAAGTTGGTGCGGCAGACAGTGGGTTTCTTGAGTCTGATTTAAGCGATTTATTCGTTAGTGTCGGTAAGGCAGCCCAATCAGCAGGAGTCGCGTGGACGCTGTTGATTGATGAGCTCCAATACCTTTCAAAAGAGGAGCTTTCCGCTTTAATAGTTGCGGTTCATAGGGTTAACCAAAAGAAGCTTCCAATTATGTTCTTTGGAGCAGGTCTACCACAAATTGCCGCTCTGACGGGTGATGCCAAGTCTTATTCTGAGCGCCTTTTCAATTTCCCACCCGTTGGCCCTCTTAATGAGTTGGCTGCGTCCTCAGCAATTGAACAGCCTATCCAGGCTGAGGGTGAAAGCATCACCAAGGATGCAATCGATATGATTTACGAGAAGACTGAAGGCTATCCATATTTTCTGCAAGAATGGGGATTTCAGGTATGGAACTTAGCCGACAGGTCACCCATCAATAAAGATGATGTTGAAAAAGCGACGTTGGAAGCGCTTCGTCGACTAGATGCGAGCTTCTTTCGAGTTAGGTTTGAACGGCTATCGCCCAAAGAACGTGAGTATGTTATCGCAATGGCATCTCTCGGTAATGGTCCTTATCGTTCATTTGATGTTGCTGCTGTGCTGGGTGTGGATATGCAGAAGCTCGGCCCGAGGCGCGCGCAAATAATTCATAAAGGCATGATTTATAGCGAAGCGTATGGCGATATTGATTTTACTGTACCGATGTTTGCGGGCTTTTTAAATCGCAATACATGATTGTTTTTAAACAGCATTCACTTTAAAGAAGGAATGGTTGGTTTTTGAATTTTTATACTTTTTGTCTCATTTATTTCAATAAATGAGACTGGGGCTAGTCGGTCCCTCAGTACGGGGCTATTGGTCTTTGACGGGCAAGGGAAAGTACGTACTTAGATCGATACATGATCACCAGATGCGTTTACCACCAATCTTGGCATAATGCTGTGGGGCAACTCCGCGCACCTACCTAAACTCTTTAAACGAGAGGCTTCGGCAATCATCACCTCCCCTCCTTGCCTTTCCCTAAACCTGTATATATTATATAATAATACCCATATTAAAAACGAGGTCATACCATGCCTAGTAAAAACACAAGTGTTATCCTTGGCCAGCATTTCGAGGGCTTCATTGCCACTAAAATTATCGAAGGTCGTTTTTCAAATTCAAGTGAAGCCATCCGCGCAGGTTTGCGGCTACTTGAAGAGCGAGAAACCAAACATGATATTTTACGCCAAACATTGGCAGTGGGTGAAAGCCAGCTTGATAATGGTGAAGGCACAGACGGTGAAACATTTATGAATGAATTGATAAATGCCTAAATATATACTTTCTCCTGAAGCTAAAAAAAGCTTAAATGAAATCCGCAAATATACGCTTAAAAATCACGGTAAAAAACAAGTTCATATTTATTTGAAAATGCTACGTGATCGAATACAGAAATAGCCAGCAATCCAAAATCAGAAGGCACAACAAGGGACGAAATCAAAAAAGGCTACTACTGCGTACTAGCAGGTAAACATACGATTTATTATCGTATTTGTGACACCCACACAGATATTATCGATGTTCTTCATCAAAGCATGGAAGTCTCAAAACACCTTTAGCAAGCTCCACATAAGCCACTGTGTGCGTTTTTATTTAAAATCCCTACCCAAATAATTGGGGAATAATTGGGGGAGGTTCACTCAGACCCCAATTGATCTGCGAGTCGGTGAGTGTGTTTAGGGTATCGACATAAGTTCGCATTTTTAAGTCAAGTTTCTCGAGTTTACTCGAGTTTAGGTTATTGAAACGCAATCGGCTGTCCCGCTTTGCCGCTGCATGTAGTCGAGTTAATACCGGAAACGCTGCTGTTATGCTCATGGTCATCATCACGCTGGTTTAACTCCACTTTCTCTCTGTCAAGACACTTCGCTCCACCCACTCCGCCGTAGTACTCACAACACGGTTTTCGCTACATTGTTCATGGGCTTCCTCACTACTATTATCTTGTCCGACTTCCTGCCGTAATATCTCGGGCTACGAGAAAAATCTCCCCCGAAACCGCTATGGTCGGATTATCCATGGCCTACAGCAGGACCTCCCGAGTTCCGCACAAAAGACATCCATACATGCACTAGGTCTAGGACTCCGGAGAACCGATCCTCATGTTCACCAACTCGCATGTGGCTCGTGTGGCCTTCCCCATCAGACGACAAGGTCGGCGTTCTCAATTAGTGGTTTCGGCGCTCTGTCTGTCCTCGGGTTTTGCTCGGGTTTTGATAGCTTCTTTGTCTTGAACAGTTAATTTGTAATACTCACTTTTCATCGAAATTTCACCATAAGCATATAACGCCTTGTTCAGCGGAGAAATGCGAGCGTGAGCGAGTAGTTTTTCCGATGCAGTAACTTGTTGAACGAAGCAATGCAGCTGATCGCAAGCGTTATGTGACTGCCATTCAGGACAGACCCAAATGACGCTTTACGCGTCACACCCGTCTTGCTCATGACGAGGTCACTTCAGCCCTTGACCCGGAAAGCGAGCGGACCGTACAAAATGCCTTCGCCACATTGGTCATAGCCCACCGCCTTACGACCGTCAAAAAAGCCGACCGGATCATCGTCCTGGAAGGCTGATCCCCCGGAAATACATCTATCATTCAACATTTCTTATTGCCTTTATCTCTCGCCAGCCACATCGCGCCAATAAAAATTGGAATGGCAATCAGACTATCCAGAAATGCGTTATACCAAATCCATTGATCCGTCGTCAGGATAAACACCAACGGAAGATCAATCGCCATAATTAACAATGTCGAAATCGCCAGAGCAAATGCGGCCCGGCGCGGGTTTAAAGAAAACAGTCCTTCCATATAGCGCGCCATACGCACACCAAGATATTTCCCGCCAAGCACGCCGTCGATAATCGCCAGCCAGGCGACAATAAGTGCCATGATAGTGCCGCGAAGCTTGACGATTGTATCGTCTTGAAAAAGATAGGACAGCCCTGCCGAAACGAGCGCCATAAACACCCCGAAGACAGCGAACCCACCGAGGAGATCCACTTTAACAAACCGCTGGACAATGAAAAGTGCAATGGTAACGCCAGCCCCTGCCAGAGCTGCATTCACAAGACTGAATTCTCGCGCCACGAAGAAAAACATAAACCCTAGAGCAATATCAACCAAGATTGAGGGCTGCAAATCTTTGGCCCGCTTTTCTTTCTCAAGTGTTTCGATGGTCTTAGGTGCGCCTTCCTCTGCCGTTACCTTGTTGAGCCATTTGAAAGACGAGGTGAAACGCCCGGCACCGCGAAACGGTTTTTTATGGGAACGATAAACAAGCTCTCCGTTAAAGTTCACGGTGCAGGCCATTTTTGTCCAGCTTACATAGCCAAATGTCACGACCATTTCACCATCTTGCGTTGGGACGGTCCATGTTTGCGGCTCTGCCATTTCAACAAGTGGTAACTTCATTTCCTGATGCTCAATTTCCGCATCATTGCGCCAGGCACGGTAATGCGTAACATCACCTTTTACGCTGATCTGCACAGCCCAACGGTTCGGTCCGGTTGTAAACTTAAATTTGCTTGTAAATATTCCCACATATCACCTGTTAGTTCCGCTGTCTCGCATAGGTCAAAATTCATTCTGGAAGGCTGAACCAACGCAGATGTTCCGGGGTTGTGTCTAGAATACAGCATCCGGGTTTGGAGCAGATTTTCGGTTTTACACTAGCATATTGGTCGGCAAGTTGTATGGGCTTTACTAGGCTGTTGGGCGTAGATTTCCTAGACAATTCTTGACCCGGCTCAGTTAAATTGTTGAGGGGCAATGTGCCAGCATCCACATGTGCCCATACACCTGTCGTTGCTATAAAAACCGTAATAGGGCAGCATTTTTACGCCGTTGTCGGCGATCCATTCTACGGCGGTCAGCAACAACTCCGCGTCGTCATCCGCAGAATAGGGAACAGACCCGAATAGCACTAAGTTAAGCCGGTTTAGCATACCATTTAAAGCTGCTTGATTGCCCCTAAAATGAGATCGGGCTAATAGGTTTGTCTCCTCTGGGTTTTTACCCGGTAGATACTATGAAAGCCACAAAAGTCGTATCCTCTAAGATCCAAACAAAATCGGAGAAAACAAATGACTCAAGTGGCTTTCAAACAAGACTTTACATCAAATGACCCTATTTTGTATATGGCATTT
>JAKITK010000027.1 GCA_021648125.1 Lysobacterales bacterium | reverse complement strand
AGCTGGCTGGAGGACACCCTGCCACAGATACCGCCATCGAGTGCCACCGGCAAGGCGCTGAGCTATCTGCACAACGAATGGCAGCAGTTGACCGCTTATCTGAAAGATGGCCGTCTGGAGATCGACAATAACGGTGCTGAAAATGCCATCCGCCCCTTCGTGTTGGGACGGAAGAACTGGTTGTTCAGTACTTCGGTCAAAGGGGTTAAATCCAGTGCCAACCTGTACTCGCTGATCGAGACAGCCAAGGCCAATGGCTTGGAGCCGTATGCTTATCTGCGGTATGTGTTTACCGAGTTACCGAAAGCAGAAACAGTGGAAGCCATCGAGGCATTGCTGCCGGGCAATATCAACATGGATCAGATCCGGGGTGGATGAGCAAGGGCGGTGTTTATTAACCGCTTACAAAATACCTTCTAAATTATTTATATCTTTGGCGCTTGGCCTTAAAGACCAGAGCTGCTGAGAATTACCTTATTATCCGCTTTGAAGACTTTAAGTCCGACCCGGTTCGCGTGTTTAAAAGAGTGGTTGAATTCATGGATCTTAATGTGTCACCAGTAGCAATAAAGAATGCCTGTTGGAAATCCAGTTTTCAGCAGGCTCAAAAAGCTGAGCAATCGCTTGATTCAGTCTTTCGAGATCCATGTGCAGTTAATCGCGCAGGTATTGCCTACGAGTATCAGCAAACTTTTGAAAAGTGCATGCACGATGCAATAGATAAAGATTTTTCACCATATCTGGATTGGCTGGGTTATAAACCCCTGTTGAGTTGAAAAAATGAAACCAAAACTAATGCATCATCAGGACAACAGAGTGATCTAACCCAGCAATACCAGGGATAATGCCGGCCAGAACGCTATCAGCAAAACCGAGACAAGCAAAAGGAAGAAAAACGGCAAGGTAGACAGGTAAACTTCGACGATAGATCGATCAAAGCGATAACCGGCTATGAATAAATTCAAACCCACTGGTGGGGTGATGTACCCCAGCTGCATGGTGGCAAGAAAAACAATCCCCAGATGAATTGGATCAATACCAAATTGAATACCTACTGGCAGAATAAGTGGCACTACCAGAACGATTGCCGAAAAAATATCCAGGATGGCTCCCAGTACCAGCAAAAAGACCAATAACATCATCATAAAGGCAATTTCATTACTGACAAAACCGCTGATCCATTCCAGCATTTGTTGTGGCACACCGGCATCAATCATGAAGTTGGTAGAAGCGCGCGATACACCCAGTATCAGCATAATACCGCCGACCAAAATCATCGACTCTCTGATGATAGCTGGAAGCTTTTTAAATGAAATCTCTTTGAGTATAAGCACATCAATAATCAGAACATAGAGCGCGGTAACTGCCGCCGCTTCGGAAATGGCAAAATACCCGCTATAAACACCGCCAAGAACAACAATCGGTAGCGGAATCTCCCAAACAGATTCGCGCAGCGCTGAGCGTACTTCCTTCCAGGAAAAATCGCCAAGGGGCACACGGATGGCACGATTTTTCCAAATGCTATAGGTCGAGAGGATCAGCAACATGAGAAACCCGGGCAGTAAACCCGCTAAAAATAAATCTGCAATCGGTACTTCCGCAATCACACCATATAAAATCAAGGGTAAGGATGGCGCAAATAGCAATCCAAGACTACCCGCTGAAGTAACCAACCCGAGGTTAAACTTATTCGGATAACCGGCCTTCTGCATGGCTGGGAACAAGATGGCGCCGAGTGCAATAATTGTGACTCCTGAAGCGCCGGTAAACGCCGTGAAAAAAGCACAAGCCACCAGCGATACAATAGCCAGCCCCGCCGGCATCCAGCCCATCAAAGCTGATGTTAAACGCACCATTCGCTGCGGTGCTTTGCTTTCGCTGAGCATATAGCCTGCAAATGTAAATAGCGGAATAGCCAGCAAGATCGGCATTTCGGCAATCCCGTTGAACTCAATCACCATCGCTTGGAGGTCAATATCTGCCTGATAAAAACTCCAGAACGCGCCGGCTGCGATCACCGCAAACAAGGGAGCGCCCAAGAGAATAAGGAGAAATAGAATGAGTATCGTAATCACTCGGCGTCACCTGAGTTTAGCTGCTTAAACACGCCACGAAAAACAAACACCAGATAGCGATAGGCCATTAAGCCAAAGCCGATGGGTAGGATGATTTGCAGCAACCAAGCTGGAGTATCGCGTAATAAAGTGTCGCCGTACTCGTAGGATGCCATTACAAAACGGGCACTATGCCAACTAAACAAGGCACAAACGGCTGCGGTAAAAAAATTTATGAAAATTCGGTTCAGTTTTTGCCACTTTGCTGACATAAACCGATCAAGCACATCAATGCGAATCTGTTTATCCATGCGACTGGCAACCATGGCACCTGCAAGGGTCAGCCATAGCACTAACAAGCGCAACATTTCATCAGCCCAAAACAAGCTGAAGTCGAAGATGTTGCGTAAAAATATCTGTGCCGCCGCCAGTAAAATCATGCTGATAAGAATACTGACCAGAAGAGTGTTTTCAGCCAGCGTGCCGGCTTTTTCCAGTTTGTCTAAAATGGTGTTTTTAGGCGTCATCAAGGTGCTAAAACAATATCGTTAGCAGTCCGGTTCTT
The DNA here is from genome assembly GCA_021648125.1 of Lysobacterales bacterium. Lineage (GTDB taxonomy): Bacteria > Pseudomonadota > Gammaproteobacteria > Xanthomonadales > SZUA-36 > SZUA-51. Next base: position 36,746 of record JAKITK010000027.1, on the reverse strand, counting down.
GGCTGCCTGAACGAAAGGCGTTAACATAACATTCCGCTTTAATTAATAGCGGCAAGTCTATAATGCCTTCAGCTGCCAATTTGTGATTAGAATCCCGAACCGCTGCCTTCCAAACATCCAGCTGTTTGGCATCTAGGCTAACAGACTGAATACCATCTTCTAACAGCGCTACATGAGCCGCTGCATTTTCGGCATCGCCGCGCTGATCAAATTTTAGGTATACCTGCTCCATAACCTCACGCACAATAATTTGGTCGTCTGCTTGCAAGCGCTCAAAGGCCTTTTTTTCAATAATTAAAATCGCGAAAATATAGGCCAAGGGCTGTTCAGTGATGTAGTTTACCGCGGTATTCCACTGCAATACGATAGCAGCTGCCGGTGGCGCCATAATGGTGTCTATCAATTCGGTCTGCAATCCGGTTAAAACATCCGTGAGTGGCAGTATTACCGGTGACACACCCATCGCCTTAATTGCGCCAAATGCCATCGGATCATTATCCGGCACCCAAACCTTTAAACCCTTGGTATCAGACGGTTTTGATATGGGCCGTTTTGACATAATAAATGCAAAACCGCCACCGGCGAAGCCAAAATTAACATAACCGGCATCCTCAAGGGCTGCGCGCTGGCTCTGATCCATTATTGCGCGCACATAGCGGGCTTCTTCTGAATTGGCAAATAACATTGGCAAGGCATAAAGCTGCGCATTTTTCTGGAATACACTCACCGCATTTGATGTAAAAGCACCGCCATGCAACTGGCCAATGCGCATTTTCCGCAACACCTGATTATCGTTGCCCTGCACACCGCCGCCATAGAATTTAAATTCTACCCGGCCCTGCGTGCGCTGCTTGATTTCTGCAGCACCTGCACGCATATCATTCATCCAACTGGAGCCTTCCGGCGCCAATGTGGCAATTTTAATTGTCTGTGCGGTGCTTAAAGGTGCCAGGCAGAGCAGTACTACAGTGAAAACAATTTGTTTTACGCGTACAAAATAAAGTGTCTGTATTTGCATATTTGTTGTATATCCAGTTTGGATGATTTTTATTTAGAAGTAGTCATCGCTGCTATCTAACAACTGCTGAGCTTCAACTTGAGCGAGAATATTAAACAGAGTGTAACCCCGTTGATAAGGATCGGCGGCAATCACTTCTTTCAGTAGTCGATCATGGATTTCCCGCTGGTAGAGTGTGCGCGCATAAAAGCGAGCAAAATCAACTTTAATCGAAAGGTCCTTGCCTTCTGAAAGGCTTATTGCGCGCTCGAAATGTTTCTTTCCAGAGGGAAAATTCCCACCTAATGCCGGTGGTCTGATGGTATTTAAAACTGCGAGAAAATGCTCCACTTTAATCGCCTGATACTGTGGCTCTAGCACCTGTACGCGATTGAAAATTGACACAACCCGTGGCAATTTAGCTAATGCACCCCAGTCTTCACTATGGACTTTAATATAGGCGATCCAACTCAGACCCAATGAATATAAACTGGGTACATCAGAATCTTTCAGTTGCGAGAGTTTTTCTTCAAACTGCTGATAAGTCAGTGACTTTAGATTACAAGCAGTTGAATTACTGGCACACAGGGATCGTTGACCATAATCAAAGGCCCGTCGGGTTAGCCGATTTGCCCTATACTCATCAGCCACAAACAGAACGCCATAGGCGGCATATAATTCAGCCGCCGCACCCAGCATTAGCGCATTATTCGGCGAGCCCTCGATAAAGCTGTCCAGCATTAGTAAAAATGCCGGCGCGCCATCACGCACAATTTCTGGATCATCCTGATTCATTATCGCAGCGTTAAGGTTGCCTGCCATCCCACTGCCGGCCTGATTTATAACCGTGGCGCAGGCGCTTAAAAAGAGCAAGCTCAAAACTAGGAGGGGAAATAATGTTTTATAGGTTTTCAAAATATTCTTAAGCTCGGTTGAAGGTTGAAAAAGGTTGAAAATAGGGGTTAATTGTAAACTGATCGAAGTGCTGTTACGACTATTGATTTAGTCGCTACAGAAATCATCATTATTTGGGGTAAAGCAGGGTAAACATTAGTCGTACTGCGAAACCTTCCGCGCCATTATCCGTGCTTTCCACCCAGTAACGGACCCCTCCTCCTACACTAACCAGTTGATTTCCTATTCTGGTCACTTTTGTAACGGTTAGATTAAGCGGCACCGCCCACTGCTCAGACTCCCAGTCATAGGTAGTTTCTGTGTTCAAGCCAAAGGTAACGGCTTTAGGTGTTGTATATGATAAAAAGGGTTGCAGGAATGTTGCATTGATATCTCCCCGACCACTATCGCCAGCTACCGACCAGAGGTGATTGCCGAGAGCACCGTAAGTCCATGGGCCACTTTGTTTCAACACAACCGCTGTAGGACCAACACCCCACTTTTCGGCGCCAAGCAAATCATCCGTTGCGGTGGGTAGTAAAAACACCGGGCCTGCGCCCCATACCCAACCGTTACTGGTGGGTTTTTTAGGCGAGAAAAACACACTCTGGACAATATCACCAATGCCTGACTGACTGCCCGCACCTGCAAAAATGTCATCTTGGGATACCAGCGGTAGAATTGTCCGGGAAATAACATTCCAGTCTTCATTTAGCGAAATGGGGATGACGGGTTGGATATTCAGTAAGAATTTTTCACCATCATCACCGACCCCGATATTGGAATCATAATTAAGCTGCAGCGGCACACTAATCAAAGCAGCAATTGGGTTCGATAGCTGCTTGGCCAATTCCTCAGCCGATGTTGCATCCTGTGCCAAAATGGTTGGTGATAGTGTCATCACTAAAACGAGTGCAATTGCACTTCTTTTAGATGCTGAAATATTTCTGATAAGCTGAATTATCATGCTTTTTTGCCTTTTATTGTTTTGAGTGGAAACCACTAAGACTTCTACCACCCATGTTAAATCTAACTGAATTGTACTACAAAACACCCGTACAACTGCATCCGCAACAACTGCCAAAAAGAAAAGAAACGCCGCGAGATTGAATATCTTAGCCGCTGTTAAAAAAACTTGCCCGCATTGATTCAGCCATCAGTATTGTGGTGTTTGGCCTGTAAACCGTTCAAAAAATTGCGCAATACCTGGTCTTTACACGCGCGGTAATGCTTATGCCCGTATTTACGGAAAAAAGCACTCAGTTCATGTTTGCTGATATCCATCTCGGCATGATTTACCAAAGCCAGAAGCTCATCTGCCTGCAAATTTAAGGCAATTTTGAGTTTCCTCAATATAATATTGTTATTTAGCCGCTTTTCGGGTGCCGGTGGTGGCCCATCTTTCTTGCCGCGTCTGTCACTGATAAAACCATTTAGAAAAACAGCCATTTGTTGATCTTTACACTCAACATAGGCAGGGTCATCTTCTTTTTTCAACCAATCACTAATCTCACTGCGGCTGACTTCATCACCATTTGAGGCAAACAAAGCCATCATGGTTGAATCATTCAAATCAAAAACATAGCGAATCCGGCGTAAGACATCATTATTATTCATACTAAATCCTGAGTTTAAAATTCCGAGGCTAGGATCAAGCCCCGAAGGATGCACCATTATAAACGATCACCTGATCTAGGATGTAGACTATTTAAACACCCAAAATATTGACTTGCCTAAGTAGTAGCTGGCATTTAGCAGTATAATCGGGCATTACACCCTACACTAGGATTACATCCATGCCACTGTCTGCTACAAACTTATTTGATCCAGTTAATATCGGTACTCTTACACTTCGCAATCGCGTGGTTATGGCACCAATGACCAGAACCTTCAGCCCTGGAGGAATACCAAATGAGCTCGTGGTTGCCTACTATGCAAGACGGGCGAAAAATGATGTCGGCCTGATTATTACCGAAGGTACTTGCGTGGGCCATAAGGCTGCCAATGGATATCCTAATGTTCCTTATATTTATGGTGAAAAACCGCTGGCCGGCTGGAAAAAGGTGGTCGATGCAGTTCATGCTGCCGGTGGTAAAATTATCCCGCAACTCTGGCATGTAGGCGCCATTCGGGCAGCTAATAAAGGTGCAGGCCCAGATGAAAAAGTACCCGCATACAGCCCTTCCGGCCTGGTCAGCAAAACCAAGCCCAACGGTATTGCCATGAGCATGGATGATATTAAAGAAACCATCGAGGCCTTCGCTCAGGCTGCAGCAGACTCTCAGGCAATAGGTTTTGACGGCGTCGAAATTCATGGCGCTCACGGCTATCTCATTGATCAGTTTTTCTGGGAAGACAGCAATCAGCGCGATGATGAATACGGTGGTGATATTGTTGCCAGAACCCGCTTTGCTGTAGAGATTGTAAAAGCAATCCGTGCGCGTTGTGGCGAGTACTTCCCCATTGTGCTGAGGTTTTCACAATGGAAACAGCAGAACTACAATGCCAAACTAGCTAACTCCCCAGAAGAACTTAAACTGTTTCTTGAACCTTTAGTTGAGGCAGGCGTGGATATCTTTCATTGTTCAACCCGGCGCTTCTGGGAAGCCGAATTTAATGAATCTTCACTGAATCTCGCAGGCTGGGTAAAAAAACTGACAGGCAAGCCAACCATAACGGTGGGTAGCCTGGGTTTAAGCAGCGGTTTTATTGATGAAGAAAAACGCGATATGGTGGATGAATCTGATGTCAATATGAGTTCATTTGAAAACCTGGCGGAACGATTCAATAACAATGAGTTTGATCTAGTCGCCGTTGGTCGTGCCCTATTACAGGATCCAGAATGGGTACTTAAAGTGCGGGATAACCGTCTGGATGAACTTAGCGACTATAATAAACAAACACTCGGCAAACTCTACTAACTGGACACTTGGAAAACTTATGTTTGATTTTTATACTGCAGCAACCCCCAATGGCTACAAAATTAGCATTGCGCTGGAAGAAATGGGCTTTGAATACCAACTCAAGCGGATCGATTTCAGTAAAAAGGATCAACATGCCCCTGAATACCTAAAGATAAGCCCAAACGGAAAAATACCGGCAATTGTTGATCATGACAATGGCTGTTTTGCCCTGGCAGAGTCAGGCGCGATTCTGGTTTATCTGGCAGAAAAATGCGGCAAGTTTTATGGTCATGATGATAAATCTCGTTATCAGATACTGCAGTGGTTGATGTTCCAGATGGCGGGCGTAGGACCAATGATGGGACAAGCAAATGTTTTCTATCGTTATATGGAAGAAGAAATTCCGACAGCAATCGCCCGCTATCACAACGAAGTCCATCGTCTCTTCGGTGTTTTGGAGAAACAACTGGAAAAAACTGAGTTCATTGCCGGTGACTATTCCATTGCCGATATGGCTACCTACCCCTGGATTTCTATTAATGAATGGAGCGGCACCCCGGTTGATGATTTTCCGCAGATCCAACGCTGGATGGAAACCATAGCCGCACGGCCTGCTGTCAAGATAGGAATGAACACTCCGCCGCAAGCCGACCCAAGCAAGATTATCAAAAGCGCACGGAAAATAATGACGCGTTAGCTACCAGCTGTAGCGTTTACTCCGACACGGCGGGTATCAGCTATTTTTAGCTGCTGTTTTGGTAGTTATAAAGTACAACACTGAACCCACAAGGAAAAAGAAAATCGTGGTTAACCACGCGGTTTGAGAGGCATAGGTGACCAGCCATAAACACAGCACAAAACCTAGCACCGGAATAAGGTAACCACCATACAAACGAAATTGACCTTCTGTGCTTGGCATTTTTCTTTCTAAAATTGGCAAGGCCGCTATGCTGAGAATATAGGTTAACAATCGGGCTAATGTGCTCACTACGGCCAACCAAATAAAACTACCACTTAGTGCCAGCAGCACAGCGATTACAGCATAAAACAAAATTGAATTGACGGGTGTGTGGAAGCGCGGATTCACTTTCCCGAACCAAGCCGGCATAGTCCCCATGTTCGCCATTGCATAAGTCATTCGAGGGGCGGTCATCATCGAAATTGAACAGTTTCCACCAATGGAAAAAACCGCGCCCAAGGTTAATATAACCGCGCCTACAGGACCCATAACAACCACAGCTACATCGGCCAATGGCGTGCTACTTTCTGCCAGACCGGGCAGTGTTGAGATGGAAATCCATTGAATCAAGAAATATAGAACCGTGATGATTAATACCGTTATTGGTAGGGCATAAGCGATATCTTTGCGTGGATTACGTGCCTCACCCGCAGGAACTGAGGCACTTTCGAAGCCAACAAAGGCATAAAGTAGCAGTAACACAGTTTCGCCAAAGCTGTTAATTTCCGGCAAGCCGCTTTGTATCAACAGCTCTGGCTGTATGTGAGAAACCCCCAGAATTACCAATAAGAATAAGGGTGCTAATTTTAAAATGGTAAATACATAAACCAGTAGCATTGATTTACGCACACCAACAATATTGATGAATGCCAATAGCGCGAATATTAAGATGACAGTAAGCTGATGTATCCAACCCGATTCCAATGGTGCCCAAAACCAGCCCGCGTAGATAATCATTAGTTTAGTATTTGCCGCAAGTGCAGCCAGTCGGCCGACATAAGTTAACCAGCCTGATTGAAAACCGGCAAACGAACCAAAGGCTTTGTCAGCATATTGAATCGGGCCGCCGGTATCATCGAAAAAACTGGAAGCTCGAGAAAAACATAAAACCACGGTCATAATCAAGACAGCACAAAACAGAAATAGCCACGGACTGAAATAGCCACTTCTAGCGGCTGCTACTGCGGGTAAAGCAAAAATGCCAGCCCCGATTACCCCATTCAAGGCGATGGCCGAGAACCCCAACTGCCCTATTCCGCGTTCCAGTAATACTTTGTTGTCATTTTTCATACGAATGTCCGTTTAGAACTTGCAACCCAAACTAAAAACTACAATCCGGATGTTCTTAAACTCCGGCAGAATTGCAGGCACGCCTGCATTCAGCGTATAGTAACCTGTAAATACAAGTAGAGAGGGTAAATATTATGAAAAAATATGTTGCAGAGTCTTTTGGCACATTCTGGTTAGTACTGGGTGGTTGTGGTAGTGCGGTGCTGGCTGCAGGCTTTCCTGAACTGGGTATCGGCTTCGCCGGTGTCGCCCTAGCATTTGGTTTAACCGTGCTGACCATGGCATATGCAATTGGCCATATTTCAGGCTGTCACCTGAATCCCGCTGTCTCTATTGGCCTTTGGGCAGGTGGTAGATTTCCGGGCAATCAAGTGGCACCCTATATCACCGCTCAGGTTGTTGGTGGAATCATAGGCGCAAGCGTACTCTATGTAATAGCCAGTGGCGCCCCAGGTTTTGACCTTGCTGGCGGCTTCGCGGCAAATGGTTTCGGCGAACATTCACCGGGTGGTTATTCAATGACTGCTGCATTATTAACTGAAGTGGTAATGACGATGATGTTTGTTTTGGTCATTATGGGGGCTACAGATAAGCGCGCACCCGCAGCTTTGGCACCTCTTGCCATTGGTTTATGTCTAACACTAATCCACCTGATCAGCATTCCGGTGACTAATACTTCAGTAAATCCCGCGCGTAGTACCGCGGTTGCGTTTTTTGCCGGTGACTGGGCAGTATCGCAACTTTGGTTGTTCTGGTTAGCGCCTATTGTAGGTGCCATTATTGGTGCACTGATTTATAAATATATCGGAAGTGAAGAACAGACTGAATGATAATTACCGCAAGAGGCTAATGAATGGCAAACACCAACGGGAGTCGTGCTGATATAAACACAGCAAAGCAAAAACAAGCCACAGATACAGCTGAGGATATTCGCCCGTTCGTTGCCCCAAGCAGAAAAGTTGGTCTGGATGCTCCGTTACGCTGGTTGAAACTTGGCTGGCGTGATTTTCGCCGTATCCCGCAACTGAGCTTCGGTTATGGTCTGGTGCTGACAGCCATCAGCGTTTTGATTATATCTATAGCTTGGTCAGCACACAGCCTTGTGTTGGCAATCGCATTAATCGGTGGTTTCTTTTTTGTTGGGCCGGCGATTGCGATTGGCCTTTACTCCATGAGTAGACAACTTGAAAACGGTATCACACCCGTACTGATGCGCTGTCTGCGCGAAGGTCGAAAAAACTTCGGCAATGAAATGATTCTGGCCTTTATTTTCCTTATCATTTTTCTGATCTGGGCGCGGGCAGCATCCATGGTGCATATTTTTCTCCCTAGCTTTGGTGCCACAACGCCCGCTGACCTGATTAAGTTTCTAAGTATTGGTTCAACCATAGGTGCCGTATTTGCAGCGTTAGTTTTCTGTATTGGTGCATTTTCAATCCCAATGATGATGGACCGAAATGTGGATGCTATTACTGCAGTAATCAGCTCTGTGAATGCAGTACTGCATAACAAAACTACAATGCTGCTGTGGGGTTTGATGGTAGTTACGGGTATCGTTGTTGGAATTCTAGCAGGCTTTATTGGTCTAGCTGTAACTCTGCCAGTTATAGGTCATGCCACTTGGCATGCCTACCGTGAAGTGATTGATGCTGATGCCTGGGAGCGCAGCCCAGGGATTAAAACAGACTAGTCCAGAGCCAACAAGTATTGCTTGAGGCTCGAATACTGGCTATCAAGTTGCGCCGAAAGAACTTTTCGATTGGCTACCGCTGCCAACTCACTCGGTAATTCAAGCTCAATATTCAGTGTTTCCTCTAGTGACTCTCTGAATTTTGCCGGATGGGCTGTACAGGCGAATACTGCAGTTTCCGCAGCATTTCCCCGTTGTTTACGATCCTTTATTAAGCCTGCGTATGCCAGCGCACTATGGGGGTCAGCCAAATAGTTTTGTTGATACAGCTGGCTTACAGCAGTCCGTGTTTCTGCTTCAGAAATTTTTACTGAAAACATTTGCTGCTCAAATAATTCTGGCCGAGTGGCAGCCAACTGCTGAATCCTGACGAAGTTATTCGGCAGAGAAATATCCATGGCATTGGTGAGTGTAGCCACCGTTTTACGCGGGTCCCATAGGCCTTGCTCAAGGAAACGCGGTACGGTATCGTTTTCATTGGTTGCGGCTATCAGGCGTTTAAACGGTAAGCCCATACAGTGCGCTATCATGCCGGCTGTGGCGTTGCCGAAATTACCACTGGGGACACTGAATACTGTTGATTTTGCTTTGGCATAACCCAGTTGCGCTGCAGCTTCAAAGTAGTAACAAACTTGCGCCAGTAAACGCGCCATATTAATTGAATTTGCTGAATTGAGATTTAACGGGTGGCGAATGTCGGGATCGGAAAAAGCTTCCTTCACCAGTTGCTGGCAACGGTCGAAATCGTCATCAATTGCAATAGTATGAATGTTTTTTCCGAGGGTGCAGAACAGCTTTTCCTGCAAATCAGTAATTTTTCCTTTTGGGTAAATAATAACCGCGCGAATATTCTTTAGCCCTAAAAATGCGTGAGCGACAGCAGCCCCTGTGTCCCCGGATGTCGCTGTAAGTATGCTCAGGGGTGTTTCCCTTTCTGCTTTCGCCGAGTTGAACTGGGCAAAACATTCTGCCAGGAAGCGCGCGCCAAAATCCTTAAATGCCAGCGATGGACCATGGAATAATTCCAATGCATTAATATCACTCTCGGCATTCACTTGAACCACAGGCAATGGAAAATTAAATGCCCGTGTCAACATACCTTCAAGTACATTCTCAGTCAGCACATCCTCTACAAATGGTTTTAGAATGGCAACACTGCGTGGAATAAAATCGAGTTTTAATAAAGCCCCGATATTTTCCAACTGGGGAATCTCATCAGGAAAAAACAAACCCTGCTCCCGACCAAGCCCGCGTAATACCGCCTGTTTAAAATTAACCTGTTCAGTTGCAACTTTTAAATTACTGTAACGCATGACTCAATCCTGATAGCTGGTTTTTAGAACCGCTCAACTACAACCGGCTTGCGGTTGATTTCACAAACCCGGGTAAAGGCCTGATCATTAAATGCATAATTTTCCGTTAACCAGTCAGCGATTTGATCTGCAGCCTGCTGATAGCAAAGCGCAAACAGTGTCGGCCCAGAACCGGATATTCCAACCGCATTAGCACCTAGACTCAAGCATTTAGTTTTTGCCGCAGTATAACCCTCGATCTGAGGCGCCCGTCGAGGCTCTGCAAGATAATCAAGCAAGGATGCTTCAGCCACTGACCAGTCATTTCTATGCAGCGCACTAATAAAGGCTGCTAAGGCGGTCATCTGCTGAATGACTTCCGTTGCAGGATAAGCCGCTGGTAGTAGATCACGCATAAGGCGAGTTGAAACTTCCTGACCGGAATAGGCTACAACCAGCCGCCAATTCGGATTGAATGGTAGTGCGCAGGTCTCTTCGCCATTACATAATACAAGACCACCCAGTAGTGATGGGGCAATATTATCCAAGTGTATGCTACCACTGACACCCCCCTCCAAACGGCCGCAAAGCACTAGTAATTGAGTTGCCGTCAATGGCTCATCAAGATAGGCATTAAGTGCCGCCGCAGCCGCGACAATTGAGCTTGCGCTGGAACCCAGGCCGCTGGAAATCGGCAGGTTTTTAAACAACACCAGTTTTAACGGGGGTACAGTACATACTGCTTCAAAGGCTTGTAAACATTGCCAGACCAAGTTTTCTTCATCAGCATCTGGTAAATAATCGGCAAACTTTCCGTGGATTTCTAACTGATGTCTTCCGCCGGTGCTAGCTGAAACCTCAACCACATCGGCCAGTGACTCACCTTCCAGGACTTGCAGGGCTACACCCAGTAGATCAAACCCGACTGAAAAGTTTCCAATTGAGGCCGCCGCTTGCGCTCTTATACCGGTCACCGTGTTTACCTCAATGCCGGCTGGCGTAAGGTGCGCAGCACATCCCCGAAAACACCCGCAGCTGTCACTGTTGCTCCAGCACCATAACCACGCATCACCATAGGAATGGGGCTGTAATAGTCGGTATAAAATGCCAAGGCATTTTCACCATCGCGAACGGGGCTCAAAGGGTCGTCAGCATCTACTTCTGCAATATTGACAATACAATGCCCCTCATCAATCTGGCCTACATATCGCAGCACCTGTCCCCGTTTAGCAGCAGCAGCTACCCGTGTACTAAAGCCGGCATCGAGTTCGCGCAGGCTTATCGCCAGTTCATCAGCTGTGCAATCACCACCGAAACCACCCGGGATTACTGGCTCAACTAGAATATCATCCAGTTCAATTTGCATACCGGTTTCCCGGGCAATTATCAACAGTTTACGGGCAACATCCATGCCACTTAGATCTTCGCGGGGATCCGGTTCGGTAAAGCCCTTTTTACGGGCGATGCCAACCGCTTCAGAAAAACTATTGCCATCATCCAGCAAGCCGAAAATCAAAGACAATGAGCCTGAAAGAATACCGTTAAATTTGCGTAAGGAATCTCCAGAGCGGATTAATGATTGCACCGTATCAATAACTGGCAGACCCGCGCCAACATTGGTTTCATACAGAAATTTACGGAATCGCTGTTGGCCGGTTTTTCTTAATTGTTGATAATATGCCTGACTCAGAGTGTTGGCATGTTTGTTGGCAGCAACGACATTAAAGCCGGCATCAAGAAATTTCACATATTGCTCGGCAACCTCTTTGTTAGCGGTGCAATCGATTATGGTGGGATTGATCAGGCGCATTTGCTGTTTTACCCCGATAACAGCGTCCCAGTCGTATGCTACACCTTTGGTTTCCAGTTGCGTTTGCCAGTCGCTCAGCTCAATCTCTCGGGCCGCAGTATATTCGCTTAAAAGCATGCTTTTACTATTACAAATCGCGCGTACCCGAATATGGATATTCTGGCCTGTCAGCATGTCCTGCTGTTTTTCGATTTGCTGTAATAACTCTGAACCCACCAGGCCGCAGCCAATCAGAACTACATCGAGATAATGCAGGTCAGCAAAAAACTCATCGTGGCAGGCCTTGATCGCAAGTGGCGCCTCAGTAACATCAACAACTAAGGCAATGGCCCGTTCTGATGGGCCTTGGGCAATCGCGGCTATATTAATGGAGGTTGCCGCTACCGCACTCAATAAACGGGCAGCTACCCCACGACGATGTTTCATACCATCACCGACCAGTGAAATAATCGCCTGCCCCTGAAGGCTGGTAATCTGGCTGATTTGCTGATGCAACAACTCAAAACGGAATTCATGATTGAGTGCCGCCAGCGCTGCACCAACCTGGTCATCCCGTACCGCCAGGCTGATACTAAATTCTGAAGATGACTGCACGATCTGGATAATTGAAATGCCAGCGGCCGCCAATGTCTGAAACATTCGCTGAGCAATACCGATGGTACCCCTAAGACCGGGACCGGCAATATAGATCAGGCTGATATCCGCTAAATAGGAAATCCCCTTGATCGATTGATCAGTTTCTTCGGAAATCAGTGTGCCCGGTTTTTCCGGGGAATGGATATTGCGTATTTCACAAGGAATGCTAGCTGCCATCAGCGGGCCAACTGCCCTGGCATTTATCACTTTAGCGCCAAAATAAGATAGTTCCAGAACCTCCCGGTAACTAATTTGTGGTAACAGGTGTGCATTGGCAACCAGTGCCGGGTCTGCGCTGAAAACACCATCCACATCCTTCCAGATAATGCAACGATCGGCAGCCGCTGCTACTGCTAAACAAGCCGCAGAATAATCAGAACCGTTACGACCCAGCGTCATAAATCGACCGTCTGCATCCGTCGCAACAAAACCCGGAACAATGATAATTTTCGCTGTGTTATTTGCCAAACTTTGTTGTAAGCGTGCCTGGCTGGCTTGAGCATCAACAAAGCCATCCAGTGGGTCACCGTTGGCGACCAATAACTCGTCCCAGTTGAGCAAACGACTATCAGCACCTTCATTATGTAACATGGTGTGAATCAATAGTGTGCTCATACGCTCGCCAGCACCTAATACTCTGGCTACCGTACGGTTGGTTGCATCGCCAGATAGGCTGGCGCCTTCCAGCATGCGTTTTATTTCTATCAGCAGCCGGTCTAACTGATCAGCTACCGGGTTTTCGGGTTGCCCCGGAATTTGGTCTAAAATCTCGTGTAAAAGTTGCGTATGCTGGCGTTTCAATGCTCCCCATATTGAATCATAATCGCCTCCAGACTGAGCCAGAGATATTGCTTCCTGTAACTGGTTAGTAACGCCATAGAGCGCCGAGAATACAAAAATACAGGTGTTGGTCTTTGCCTGAGTTTTAATCAATGCTGTGCAGGCCTGCATATCAGCTAGGTTGCGCAGGCTGGAGCCACCAATTTTATGCAAACCAATTTTGAGGCTATCTGGCTTTTTCATGCTTTATCTACCGAATGTTGTTGATAGCTTTGCTCGTGCACACCTTTAACCGCACGCCCGGAGGGGTCATTAACATTCTGCAGGGATTCATCCCAGAGCGTAGCTTCTGGCGAACTACAGGCAACCGTTGGACCGCCTGGCACACAATCTACTGCTGAAGGCAATGGGAACTGCTCGCTAAAAATCTGGCGATATAAATAGGCTTCCTTGCTCAAGGGTGTGTTTTCAGGAAAACGGTGGTCAGCTGATGTGAATTGTTGATCACTGATTTCAGCTTGCGCATAATCCCCCAGCGCATCAATCCAGCCATAACCTACACCATCAGAAAATTGTTCTTTTTGTCGCCAGACAATTTCAGCCGGTAACAATGTGGCAAAGGCTTCGCGCAGGATTTGTTTTTCCATACCCCCGGGTTTGATCATTTTTGCTTGTGGATTTAAGCGCATGGCTGTATCGAGGAAATGTTTATCCAAAAATGGTACCCGCGCCTCAACACCCCATGCCGCCATGGATTTATTTGCCCGCAAGCAGTCATATAAATGTAAACGGTCGAGTTTGCGCACAGTTTCTTGGTGAAATTCCTTAGCATCAGGGGCTTTATGAAAATACAAATAGCCACCGAATATTTCATCTGCGCCCTCACCCGAAAGCACCATTTTTATTCCCATTGCACGAATTTTGCGCGCCATTAAATACATCGGTGTAGAGGCGCGGATAGTAGTGACATCGAAAGTTTCCAGGTGCCAAATCACCTCCCGCAGCGCATCCAAACCTTCCTGAATGGTAAATTCCATACTGTGGTGAATTGTACCGATGTGATCAGCTACTTTTTGCGCTGCAATCAGGTCAGGCGAACCTTCCAGGCCCACGGCAAATGAATGTAACTGCGGCCACCATGCTGGTGATTGTTCATCATCCTCGATCCGGCGACTCATGTATTTATGCGCTAAGGCGGCAATGATGGATGAATCCAGCCCGCCAGAAAGTAAAACGCCATACGGAACATCTGTCATCAGATGGTCATGCACCGCTGTTTCCAGCGCCACACGGATGGCATTTATATCGCAGTCTGCTGATTCAACCGCTGAGTATTCCATCCAGTCACGGGTATACCATTGGCGAATCTCACCCACCTCACTATCCCAGTAATGACCGGCAGGGAACTCTTTAACCTGGGTGCAGACATCCAGTAAGGCTTTCATTTCTGAAGCAACATATAGCTGGCCTTCAGCATCATAGCCATAATACAGTGGGATAATACCCATATAATCTCGGGCGATTAAAAAGCGCTCGCGTTTTTCGTCAAATAGAGCAAAGGCGTACATGCCCTGCAACTTATCCAGAAAATCAACACCTTCTTGCTGGTACAGCGCGAGGATAATCTCACAATCGGACTGGGTCTGGAAGTCATAGGCTTGATCTAAATCTTCAGCCAGCTGGCGATGGTTATAAATCTCACCATTGACCGCCAGCACCACCGTGCGATCGGCATTATATAACGGCTGCGCACCATGATTTACATCTACAATAGACAGGCGCTCGTGCACCATAATTGCTTTGGGGTGCTGATAAATACCACTCCAGTCAGGACCGCGATGCCTGAGCATACGGGACTGGATTAAAGCCTTTTCCCGTAAGGGCTTTAGCTCTCCGCTAATCTGGAAAACTCCATAAATAGAACACATAAGTACGCTTACCCGATAATTAATCTCTATGGGGTAATGTAATGCTTTTAGTGGCAGGTAAAAAGCCTTTTTCACGGAAAATTGAAACTAATTTTATATGCCGCATCAGTTTCGCCGCCTAGACATGATTTTTCTCTGTAATATCAAAAGCTTAGAAATGATCTGCGAATGTAGCCTAAAGTTTAGCTTTTAGTAGCATTTCCTGACGACCATCAGCAAACAGCGTGCCCCTGTCAACGCTAAAACAACTCAAATGATGTTTGAGGCTAGCTTGGGGCAAGGGGTAACAAGGCAAGCGATTCATGCGCCGTTGACTAACGCTAAAGGAGTCTACTCCTTCAACGCTGTATTCAAGGTCTGAGAGCATGGTTTCAGTATTTCGAGCACCAAAGCCATGCCCACGGGAGGCACGATGTAGATGGGGTTTTAAAACTGCACAAAGCGCCTCAATATAACTGCTGTCGAGGTAATTAAATATATCCCAAAACAGGCAAATATCGATAGCCGAGCCTTTCGGTATTGCTAGATAATCGCTAAACGCCCGCTGTAATTCTTTCGGGCTCATTTCAGTTGACTGATTTTTTAAGAAATCGGCACTGTATAAATCTGCAACCTGTATACGGCACTTGAACTGCGAGAAAAACTCAATAGTTCCAGGGCGCGCACTGCCGAGATCAAGGATATTAATCTTACGCCCCATATACGTCTGCCCAAACAGCGTAGCAAACAACTGACTTGGCTGGCTCCACTTGTTTTGATCTTTCACAGTACTACCTGTTGCATATCCTGCAACTGCATTCATTACTACTCAGTTCCGTGTGGATTAACGGGCTTTAAGGCCGAGACTGGCTTCTTTTGGAGCAGCGTGTGAAGCAACCGGCTTAACATTTTCAGCTTTTAGACTAGCTTTCAAAGGTAATTCAACCGCAGTATCACTGGGATCCATATCGATACTGCCTTTAAACTTGGCACCGTCTTCCAGGGTCACCCGTGGCGCGGTAATATTTCCTTTAACATTACCTGTCTTCAGGATAATAACCTTTTCTTTGCCAGTCAGATCACCCTGGACATTACCGGCTATTTTAATAACATTGGCGCTTATATCTGCGGTAACCACAGCTGAATTTTCAACCTCTACTTCATTTGCAGGTAAGTTGACTTTACCTGCTACCTTGCCTTTTATGACTAGGTTTTCAGTACCTGTAATATCACCATCGATTTTAATACCAGATCCAATCACAGCTCTTCCTCCGGGTGTACCCATTGTTGATTTAGACGAACTTACAGGTTCACTCTGTATAACCGGGTTATTCTGAGCGCCTGGGCTTCCTTGCTTTTCGGCTTTGCGTTTTTCAAACATTTTAATCTTCCGCTTGTTGTAATCAGGGGGATCGTTAATCGTAGCAGGAAAATGGCTACTGGGTAAACAAATTAAGGCAATTAAATATCGAAAACTAGCGAATATTCGCTAGCTCCCTAGGTTCAGTTATGGTTTTTGTACCGCTTGTGGGCGCACATGGGCTTCGCTTTCAGCTTTTGAGTCTGATGAGAAGCCTTTAATAAAACGTTGCGTTCCCGACTGTATATCCAGACCAATAACATACAAGGCCGGCACCATTAATAATGTTACAAAAAAGGCAAAAAACACGCCAGCCGCCAGCGATATTACTATCGGTTGCAAGAAAGCCGCCTGCATGGATCGTTCCAGCATCATCGGCATTAAGCCAGCTATAGTGGTCACTGAGGTCAGCAAAATGGGCCTAAAGCGCGCCACACCAGCCTCGACAATGGCATCAATGGGTGCCATACCCTTGGCCTTGAGTCGATTACAGTAATCCATTAATACCAAATTATCATTTATGACGACACCCGCGGCGGCTGCAATTCCGAAATAGCTGAAAATCGCCATTGTCAGACCAAAAGCAATGTGTCCATATATGGCTCCAACAAAGGCATACGGCATTGCCAGCAGGATTAATAAAGGCTGAAAATAGCTGCGGAAAGCGATTGCCAGCATGGAATACATTACAAAAGCGGCGACCAAATACAGCTTCATCATATCTTTAATAAAGCGCTTTTCACCTTCCGCCTGCCCTATTGAACCACGAATTATTCCTGGAAAACGCTTTTCCCATTCGGGGAAAAAGTTCTCGTCCAGATCTTTCATGATGTCATCATGAATATTATCTTTCATATCTGCACTAACCCGGGCTGCACGATTACCGTTCCAGCGTTGGATCTGCTTAATACCGGGGGTGTACTCAAGCTCTGCAACCGAAAGCAGTGGCAATTCTCGACCATCGCTGGTGCGCACCATGAAGTTCTTCAGGCTTTCAATCGATTCTCTGGATTCTTTAGGGTAGCGAACCTTTACGCGTACATCCTGACCATTTCGCGGCAGGCGCTGAACTTCTTCGCCAAAATATGCCTGGCGTACCTGCCGATTAACCTCGACCAAGCTTAAGCCCAGCTTGGCCGTGCCGGGTTTCATGGTAATTCGAATTTCTTCAGAGGCCCCTTCCAAATTATTGCGCACATCATAGAGTGCTTCATAAGTGCGTAATTGAGTTTCTAACTCGCTAGTGGCCTGTCGCAATAGTTCCAAGTCCGGATGCCGAATGGATAACTCAAAACCTGGGCCACTATCGTTTTGGGTGTATTGCACTGAAACTTCGCGGGCATCCGGTACATCACCCATTAGTTCGCGTAGCCTTATAGAGGCTTCTTTTGCCGTCATTTCACGCTCTTCAGGTGGCACCAGTTTTACGATCGCCAGCACGCTATCGCGACGAGAACGGGTGTACCAGTTCTCAATCAGTCTGCCTTCACCATTGCTATTGGCATTAACTTCTTCTTCAAGCGCGTGTTCGGCCGCCTGTAACTGCGCAAGAATTTCCAATGCGCGGCTATAGGGTGCGCCTTCAGGCAAGACCACATTAACGATAATCTCATCTGATTCGATTTCCGTCATAAAGCTTTTTTTCACCCAGCCACTACCGAATAATCCAAAGGCGATGACCAATATTCCGATAAATATACTGCTGGTCAGGTAGCGATGGGCAACCGCCCAGTTGCCAATTTTTCGATAGCGATTGTGGGCAAAACTAATAATGCTATCGGCAATCCGCTTCTGGAAGCGCCCGAAGGCCTTCAGGTTAGTGCGCGGTTTCATATTTGCCAGATGCGCTGGCAGGATAAATAATGACTCGATCAATGAAAATGCCAATGCCAGAATCACTACCCAAGTAATATGTCGGGTGAATTCTGAGGTCGAGCCGTCAAGGAAAAGCCAGGGCAAAAATGCAATGATGGTGGTTAACACCCCGAAAACCACCGGTTTAGCCACCAACTGTGCACCGGAAATCGCAGAGTCTACCCCGCCACCCATTCTGGTGGATTCCCCATGTATGCCTTCACCGACGACAATCGCGTCATCTACCACTATTCCCAGAACCAGCAGGAATGCGAATGTGGAGAGCATGTTTAGAGATACGCCAACAGCGGGAAGGAACACAAATGCGCCCGCATAAGCTGTAGCAATACCAACCGCCACCCAGATGGCAACTTTAGGACGCAGGGTTAACATCAATATCCCGATGACCAGCATTAAACCCAGAATCGCCGAGCTGCCAATGGTAGCCATACGGCCCTTAAATTCTTCGGCATTATCGGTCCACAGGGTTAGCTTCGCGCCTGCCGGCAAACTGCTTTGGCGGTTCTCAATCCATTTTCGAATCGAGTCGGACGCAGTAACGATATCCATGATCTCGGTGGTCATCACTTGGATTAAAATTGCGGGCTCACCATTCAGTGATGCCAGTATCGGATTATCTTCAAAGCCGTCGATAACCGTGGCTACATCACCCACGCGTATAACCCCGCCATCAGTGGTTTCAAGGATGATAATATTGGAGAAATCTGCCTCAGTATCCGCCTGGTTGCGTATTTTCAGTTGGTAGGTACCAACCTCAGTTCGCACAGAACCGGAAGACCGGTTGATAGAATCGTTGCGGATTGCATCAGCAACCTGGGAAAAAGTCAGATTGTAACGGCGTAAAGCCGCCTCGCTGACTTCTATGGAAACCTCTTCATTACGGGTACCAAATAACTGCACCACCGTTATTGCGGGTAATTGCGCCGCCTCCCGGCGTAGTTGTTCGGCCAGGCGCTTGAGTTTCTTCTCACCTAAGTCACCGTGTACAGCTACCCTGATATATTCATTCTGATTGACCCATTGGCGTACCCGTGGAGGTTCAATATCACGGGGAAAAGATGAAATCGAGTCAACCCGAATTTTTACATCATTCATAAACTGGGTGAAATCGACTTGCTGTTCTGCAAGAATATAAACTTCACCGCGACCTTCACCTGAGGAGGAACGAACCCACTCGATTGCATCTAAATCTCTAACTGACTCTTCAATTCGGGAAACAATTTGTTCCTCGACTTCCTGAGGCGCGGCACCCGGCCAGGAAACCATAATTTGCAAACCCGGGAAACGCACCTGCGGTTCCATTTCGCGTTCCAACGAAGTGAAACCAAAATATCCAGCGAATAAAATACCGACCATCAACAAATTTGCGGCGACCGAATTGCGCGCCCACCAAGAAATTAAAGCATGCATTTAGCTATTTCCCGGCATTTCGTCGAGAGCTTCAAGGCGTTCTGGCTGATCTTCCTTATTCTCTATGGCTAAGTCTTCCTTCTCAGGCTCGTCCAACAAGAAATCTTCCGCTTGGTACTCCTCTGCAGCCTCCTCTACTTCTGCCTCTATTTCCAACGGTTCCCGGTTCAAGGCGATAACTTTCATACCGTCAATTACTGAAGGAATGGTTGAAGTCACCACTTTATCGCCAACTTCCACTCCACTGGCCAGATATACCCAGTCAGCAGATGTGGAAATAACCTCTACCGTGCGAATTTCAAGCCGACCGTCATTAATCAAATAGACTTGGTCTGCCTTGCGTAGGCCAAGCCGGGGAATAACCAAGGCATCGCGCGAATGCACACCTTCAATTTCAGCACTTACAAACATGCCTACGGCTAAGGGTGCGCCGCCATTTGCACCGCTGCCATAGGGGTCTGCTACTTCGGCTGTGGCATAAATTATACGAGTTTGCTGATCTACCGCCGCGTTGGTGCGTACTATTTTTCCTTGCCAAACCTTATCCTGATTACCAACCCGGGCTCTAAACTGCACTATCGGCGCAAGCTTGTTAGCATCTGCCATAAAGCCCATCGGCAAGTTTAATTCTGCCATCTGCGAATCGGTCAGGGGCAGGCGAATCTCAACAGTGTCGGTAGAAAACACACGCCCAAGCACCATACCGGCGGTGACATATTGACCAATACCAATATTTTTGGAGCGCACATGCCCCTGAAACGGTACTTTGATAGCAGTCCGTGCCACACTCAGATTGGCGGCTCTTAAATCAGCTTGTGCTGAGCGCAAGCGGGCTTTAGCACCAAGCACTTGCGGCTTATTCAAAGCAAAGGCGGTTGGTTTGCTTGCATTGCGTTTCCTGGCCCATTCATCGGTCTTAATTTTGGCATTCGCCAGTTCGCGCTCAACATTTACTTGCGCCTCGGCAACCTGAGCCTGGGCTCGAATAACTGCCAGTTTGTAATCGGTATCGTCAATTTTCACCAAAACGGTATGCGGATTAAACTCAGCACCTTCCGCGAATGCTGCAGAAACCGCTACAACCCGCCCGGATACTTGAGGAATCAGATCGATTTCAACCTTAGGGCTAACTTCACCCTGGCTTTTTACCGAAATTGTTACCACTTCAGAATAGACCTCATCCACGAAAAGAGACACAAGTCGTTGGTCTTCCTCTTTCTTTTCAGGTGGCGGCTTGGCAGCTACCAAGGTTTTTACCACCACAACGCTGATAACAAGCACCAATAGCGGCAAACTTATTTTCAAAATTTTAGCTTTATTCACAACAAACCTCGTTTCTTATACTTGTATAGTTAATTAACGCTCGCGGAATAAATAAGTTACAGCGAATGACGGTTAATTGAATGTGTGTGTATAAGACCACGGCACGGCGGGCAATACATGGGCCAAAAGTCAGTGTTTGATGCGGACTACATCCTTAGAAAAAAATACTACAAAGGCAAAGGACAAAGCAGGAGATATCTTTAAAGGAATGTTTGAGAAGTTTCTGTGAAAGCCTTATTGGTTTATCTGGGAAACATGACGCCGATTCAAGCGCACTGCTAGATACGCAACTCCCATTAGCATAAACCCAATAAGTACCAGAGAAGATGCCCAGCCGATGCTGTCGCTGAAATATTGGGCGGTAATTTTAGTCAGATAAACGCCTAAAGCCAGGGAGCCGAAAATCAGTAGAGACTTGCTTCTTAAATGTGTGCTCAAGAAGATTATGGCGAACACCAAACCAGGGTAAATTGCTTCCCAGAAAATGCTTTGCGAAGGTTTCCAGCCACCTAGTACCAGTGCTGCACTAAGGAACCCAATGACTCCAAAGCTATATAACCAGCCACTTAGAACTGCCCGCCTGGTGTTGGCGAAACTATAGGCCATTAGCATATAAGCAAGTCCCATAAGCAAGATGGTGTAACTGAAAAATCGCCAGTGATCAAGGGTTGCAACACCGCGCACCATGTATTCCATGCAGGCCATAAACAACCAGCTGCCGAAAATAAGAGCAAATGTCAGCAGGACGTTTTCCCGCATCAGCAGGTAGGCTGCCAGATAGGCGGCAAAGAGAATGCCACTTATTTGGATAATTACTATAATTGCGTCAACATCAATCCCGAATTGATCATAAGCTACCAGCAACCCAAATGGTATCAGTAGAGCGGAAATCAGGAAGAATGCGGGGCCTGCCGCGCCAAGTCGCTGTTGGTTGGTCAATAGTACCCCAACTACAAAAGCTGCCAGGCCGGAACCCAGGGTTACGAAAATTTTCATCGGCTTGGAAAATGCTTCCCATTCTTGGCCGATAAGGAAGATCATGCCTAGAAACACCACCCCGCCGCCGATGAAATAAAGAACGGTGGATAAGCGCGAAGTGGTTTCATCTTCCTCAGTGTTGCTAGTCGAGTCTAGCCCGATGGTTTGCATAACCTCTGCCGTGGTCAACTCACCTGCCTGAATTTTTGCCGCTAACTCACCCAGCAGTTGCTGTTTATCCATTTGGGTCAACCCAGCCGAGAAGTTGAAAATTCCAGTACGATCTATAATTTCCATCCTGGGATTCAAGCTCAAGTTTTTGACTGTAGTTTTCTTTTACCAGATACCGGGTGCGGTAGTCTCTGCCATAGCCGAAAAGGAACCAGCCGCCACGGTTACCGGATTTCAGCCGGAAGCCATCAGGTGAACGGACAGCTCCATCCAAGTGCAGCTCTAGGGCTTCGCCTTCGGAAATTTCATGACTAATATTGGCAACTACATCATGAACAAAAAAGCGTTGTTGATATTCAGCCGGTTTGGGTGCAGTTTCAGAATGCTTGACATCAAGGCGCTGGAGGCGGCCATCTTTCACCAAGTATGAAGCATTGGGGTTGCTCTTCCCGCTGGTATATAGAAAGCTATACTGGGGAGGCTCAATGGTGCTAAACCAATGGGGCGCGTTAATAGCTATGGCAACAAATATAACCATAGCCACTGGGATTGACAGCCCGATTATTAAAGCAATATTTTGTTTTTTAGTGCTCTGGTCGTTCATTTATCTCACCATGATGGCCTGATTTACCAAGACAGTATACCCCCAAAATCATCCGATCAGAAATACACTCACAGCTGATGTTGTATGGTTGCCGAAAGTGCATTAACGGTTAAACATATGATGTTCAACAACAATATTGAGAAATGAGGCTTAGTCTGTCCCAAAGTTACCCACACCTGCTTCTGGCGTCGGTTTACCACCCGTTTTATTATCTTAGTTGCCAAATGAGTTATAACTTATAGTTTGAACAGAATTTGTTTAAATCACTAGCTTACAAAAACGGTTGCACGCAAACCCTTTGACCTGCACAAACCCCGGCACAGTCTTCATCCAGTAAAATAAAGCAATTCGCCCGACTCATAGTGGTGAGGATAGCAGAGCCCTGCTTTCCTGCTCGCCTGACCGTATGTTTACCCCGCTGATCCTGACTTAAAATACCACGTACAAATTCAAACCTGCCGGGCAACTTTCGTATATTTTCACTGGAGTGTGCCATCAGCGTCAGTGCCGGCCGCTGTTGTTGTCCGCAAAGCTGCCTGATCGCCGGCAGCACTAGCTGTGAAAAACACACCATTACAGCCACGGGATTTCCCGGCAAACCAAAAAAGACACTCTGTGGCAGTTTGGCAAAAGTAACCGGGTGGCCCGGTTTTATTTGTAGGCCGGAAAATAAAATCTTGCCCAACTTATCAATGACTGGCTTTACAAAGTCTGTATCCCCTACTGATATGCCGCCGGTGGTAATCACCAGATCTGCCTTGGTATCGGCAATCTGAATGGCATCCTCAAGTGCTGCCGGGTCATCAGCAACTATTCCCAGATCTAAAACATCAACCCCGGCTTGTGCTAATAAGCCCAGCAGGCTATAGCGATTCGAGTCAAAACACTGCCCGCGCGCAAGCTCCCCGCCCAGCGACACTAATTCGCTGCCATTGGTTATAAACGCTACTCGTGGCCGCCGTAACACCCTAACCTCAGCAATACCTACCGATGCAAGAACACCCATCAATGCGGGTTCTAAACACTGCTGAGATAAAGCAACCCTCGCGCCCTTGCCAATATCTTCACCGGCAAGCCGGACATGTTGCATCTGCCGGAAGGGTCGGTCATCCGCTGCCTTAAAGTGTATAGACTCACCGGTTTTATTCGATTGCTCCTGCATTATCACCATGTCACAGCCAACGGGCAACACCCCGCCAGTCAATATCCGCACACACTCACCCGTGTTGACCGAGCCTGCAAATGGTCCACCGCAGGTCGATTCACCAACTACGGTCAAGCAGGGTTCGGCTACTGATTTAATGTCAGCATAACGGCAAGCATAACCATCCATGGCTGAATTATCATCACTAGGCACCTCAATTTCAGCCTTGATAGTATTGGCAAGTATCCGTCCGTGTGCCGCCGACAGCTCGAGGCATTCAGTTTGCGTAATTTGCTCAACTTGCTGATGAATCAGCTCAAGCCCTGCCTGTAAACTCATACCTTTAGCGCAAGCTGTGTGACCCGGAGAGGTGGGTTGCTTTAGCCATTGGCAGATAAACTCGGCAATGCTGTCGATTTGATTAATATCCAGCAGTGGCTTTTGCAGCTTAGTTGATTTGATACTTTCCTTAGTCAAATCATCGCAAGCAACGGCAATAACATTTCTATTTGGTAGTGCTGTTGGCGTATCTCTTTCGCTTGTAACATTCTGGCGCAGCAACACAATTTTAGGAATGTCTGCATTTTTAAAACCTTCCACCAACAAAAGGTCGAAATCAGAGTTTGTAGGCAACGCAGTCAGCGCATTCTCTAGGTTAGTTTCTTCTGCTGAGGCAGATTCGCACATCAGCGCGAGCCTTTTATCTGAAATAATCAATACCGGGTTCGCTCCTGCTTTGCGCAGACGGTAACTGTCTTTACCGGGCTTATCTATATCAAATTCGTGATGTGCGTGTTTTATCAAGCCCACCCGGATCCCTAACTCCGCTAACTGTGGAATTAATTTTTCTAGCAGTGTTGTTTTACCAACCCCGCTCCAGGCGCTAAACCCTAGTATTGGTAGATTAAAATTCATCCCTCATCTTACTCGAAATCACCCCCTGCACACACCAAACTAGTTGTACAATCTTCATATGTACTTGCAATGTGAGAACCTCCATGGACTATTCGACACCCGACCTATGTGATGCCTAGAACTGATTCATAGTGTTATCTTTACCACTGGCTTTCAGCGCCTGATCACCGGAGAAATAATCTTTATGATCATCACCAATATTTGAGCCTGCCATATCCTGATGTTTAACACAGGCTAAACCGGTACGAATTTCCTGGCGCTGCACCCCGGCAACATAAGCCAACATACCTTCATCACCAAAGTAACCCTTCGCCAGCTGATCAGTAGAAAGTGCTGCAGTATGATAAGTAGGCAAAGTGATCAGGTGGTGGAAAATACCTGCATCACGGGCAGAGTCCGCCTGGAAACTGCGAATTTTGTCATCGGCAGCAATCGCGAGCGCTGTACTGTCATAATCAATACTCATCAAATCATTGCGCACATAAGCAGACAGGTCTTTACCCTCTTCCTGCCAAGCATCATAGACCTGCTGGCGGAAATTCAGGGTCCAATTGAACGACGGTGAATTGTTATACACCAGTTTGGCATTGGGAATAACTTTACGAATTTCATCAACCATAGCGCCAATTTGCCCAATATGCGGCTTTTCAGTTTCAATCCACAGCAGGTCTGCACCATTCCGCAGGCTGGTGATGGAATCCAGTATACAGCGCTCCTCGCCGGTACCTTCCTTGAAACGATAAAGGCCATTGGGCAGGCGTACAGGTTTCACTAATTGACCATCTTGTTTGAGTACGATATCACCATCACCAAGGTCTTCTGCTGAGTTCACAGGAGTGGTTTCAAGGAATGCATTGTACTGTGAAGCCAGATCGCCTTCGCTGGTAGAAACTGGAATCTTTTGAGTCAAGCCAGCACCTAGGGAATCGGTACGGGCAACAATAATCCCATCATCAATACCAAGCTCAAGAAAGGCATAACGACAAGCGTTAATCTTGGCCAAAAAATCTTCGTGGGGAACAGTAACTTTACCGTCCTGGTGGCCACACTGCTTAGCGTCAGACACTTGATTTTCGATTTGCAGGCAGCAAGCACCGGCTTCAATCATCTTTTTAGCCAGCAGATAGGTGGCTTCTTCATTGCCAAAACCCGCATCAATATCGGCCACAATAGGCACAATATGGGTTTCAAACTTATCAATTTTAGTTTGGGCCGCAGCTGTAGCGGCATCGTCACCTGCATCACGGGCAGCATCCAAATCCCTGAACATGTGATTTAATTCCCGCGCATCGGCCTGGCGTAAAAAGGTATACAGCTCTTCTATCAATGCAGGCACTGTAGTTTTTTCATGCATGGATTGATCCGGCAGCGGGCCGAATTCTGAACGCAGAGCGGCAACCATCCAACCAGATAAGTATAGGTAGCTCTTTTTAGTGGTTCCAGTGTGTTTTTTAACTGCGATCATTTTCTGCTGACCAATAAAACCATGCCAACAACCCAGTGATTGGGTATAGGCTGATGAGTCCTCATCATACTCCTGCATATCCTTGCGCATGATTGCCGCTGTATATCTGGCGATGTCCAAGCCGGATTTAAAACGGTTCTGGGCTTTCATACGAGCAGCAGACTCAGGGTTAATTGCATCCCATGCACCACCATTTTTGGCACATAGATCAGCAACAGCTTGAATATCTTGTTGATACTTAGACATGGTTAATCCTTTGTTAATTCAGAGAATATTGATTACTTTATCGGTAAAAATGAATTAGATGCAGTTACGACAATCAAACTCACTACTATTAAAAGTATACCCATAAATTACGCTAATGGAAGTAAAAATAGCTACAAAATTCTCGATAATTCTAATACCTTGGTAGTCAACTGGACAGAAATATACTAAAACTTACCCCTATAGGCTTACTTTCGTTATATATTACGCGTATAAGTCATTCACTCAGGCACCCATTTATGGCCCACTATGTCAACATTGGCAATCTACAAGTTGCAAACGCTCTTTACCAGTTGGTAAACGAATCCATCATCCCCGGATCCGGTATTGAAGCCACTAATTTCTGGGCTGATATGGAACTGTTCATTGATGATTTCAGCCCGGAAAATCGAGCACTTCTGCAGCAACGGGATGAATTACAGCAGAAAATCGATAACTGGCATAGCAGTCATCGCGCAGACGCATTCAGCCCGGCTGACTACAAGGCGTTTTTACAGGACATTGGCTATCTGGTAGCAACAGGAGATGATTTCCAGATCGATACTGAGAATGTGGATAGTGAAATTGTACTACAGCCCGGCCCGCAACTGGTTGTTCCAGTAAAAAACGCCCGTTTTGCCCTGAATGCTGCCAATGCCCGCTGGGGTAGTTTGTACGATGCGCTTTATGGCAGCAATGTCATCTCTGAAAGCGATGAGGCGGATAAAGTCGGTGGTTACAACCCTATCCGCGGGTCCAAAGTGATTGCATTCGCGCGTAATTTCCTCGACCAGGCTGCGCCCTTAGCCAGCGGTAGTCATCAGAATGCCTGTGGCTACTCAATTCAGGAAAATAACCTAATCATCAGTTTAGAGGATGGCACTATAACACCCTTAGCTCAAACTGAAAAATTTATCGGCTACCAGGGGAAAACAAACTCACCCCGCTCTATATTGCTGAAAAACAACGGCTTGCATATTGACCTTCAAATTAATCCTGAGACGCCAATTGGCAAACAGGATAAAGCCGGGATAAACGATCTGATACTGGAGGCTGCCATCACCACTATCCAGGATTTTGAAGACTCTGTTGCCGCAGTTGATGCTGAAGACAAGGTTGTTGTTTATAACAACTGGCTGGGTTTAATCAAAGGTGACCTCAGTGAAACCTTCGAGAAAAACGGAAAAATGATGACCCGTGTACTGCAGCAAGATCGTCAGTATACCGCCGCCAATGGTGAGCCAATAAGCCTGCATGGGCGTAGTTTATTGTTTGTCCGCAATGTCGGGCATTTAATGACCAACAATGCCATCCTCGACAGCCATGGCAACGAAGTATTTGAAGGCTTAATGGATGCCGCAATTACCGGCCTGATTTCACTGCATGATATTAACGCTACAAATTCACTAACAAACTCTCGCTGCGGCAGTATCTATGTGGTTAAACCTAAAATGCACGGCCCAGAAGAAGTCGCTTTTACCTGCAGAGTATTCGACCGTATAGAAGACATGCTAGCAATGCCGCGAAATACTTTCAAGGTCGGCATTATGGATGAAGAGCGCCGCACCACGGTTAATTTAAAAGAGTGTATCCGCGCCGCGAAATCCCGCATCGTTTTCATCAACACAGGTTTTCTTGACCGTACCGGTGATGAAATTCATACCAGCATGGAAGCCGGGCCGATGGTACGCAAAACCTTGATGAAAGAAGAGACCTGGATGCCAGCGTATGAAGACTGGAATGTAGATATCGGTCTTGTCTGCGGCCTGCCCGGAAGAGCACAAATTGGTAAAGGTATGTGGGCGGTTCCTGATCAAATGGCAGAAATGCTGGAGCAAAAAATTGGCCACCCTTTAGCTGGTGCTAATACCGCCTGGGTGCCCTCACCTACAGCGGCAGTTTTACATGCTATCCACTACCATCAAGTCGATGTTTTTCAGCGCCAGCGGGAAATTGCCAAACGGGCACCAGCAAAGCTTGATGATATTCTCAGCATCCCGTTACTTAAATATCCATCCAGCCTCAGTGCTAAAGATATCCAAAACGAACTGGATAATAATACCCAGGGATTATTGGGTTATGTGGTGCGTTGGATAAATGAAGGCATTGGTTGTTCCACCGTTCCAGATATCCACAATACCGGCTTAATGGAAGATCGCGCCACCCTGCGTATTTCCAGCCAACATCTGGCCAATTGGCTGCATCATGGTATATGTACTAAACAGCAAATAATGGAAACGCTGGAGAGAATGGCTGGTATCGTTGACCTACAGAACGCAGATGATCCAATGTATCAAAACATGGCGCCGAATTTCGCTGACAGCATTGCCTTTCAGGCGGCCTGTGATCTGGTATTTAAAGGCCGCCAACAACCCAGCGGCTATACCGAGCCGTTATTGCATAGCCGCCGGCTGGAGCTAAAAGCACAGCGTAATAAAGCATCCCTGGATACCCAATAATATCTTTTCATGGATATGCTCCGGTAATGAGCTTGCTGCAATCGCAAAGTCGCCCGACTGGATTGTAAAAAGCAGCACCTAGCCACTACTCACTGAACAATAATTAGATATTTTAAGTAATATAATCGTGAGAATACGGTCTTATGGATACAGCAGTCCTTTTAAATGAAACGGGAACAACAATGAATATAGTCGAAGGCTTCAATGGCGCCATTGGAAATACGCCACTGATAAAATTAAACACCCTCAGCGAGCTTAGCCAATGCAATATTTTGGTGAAGGCAGAATTTATGAATCCAGGGGGGTCAGTTAAAGACCGTGCAGCTCTCTATTTAATTCAACAGGCTGAAAAATCGGGTTTACTAAAGCCAGGCGGTACCGTTGTTGAAGGCACTGCTGGTAATACCGGTATTGGTTTGGCGCATATCTGTAATGCTCGTGGTTATAAATGTGTCATCGTCATTCCCGAAACTCAGTCCCAGGAAAAAATGGATAACCTCAATCTATTGGGAGCTGAAGTTATAGCAGTGCCTGTAGTTCCTTTCAAAAACCCTGAAAACTATGTGCATATTGCTAAAAAAATTGCGGATAAAACTGAAAATGCCATCTGGGCCAACCAGTTTGATAACACAGCCAATCGAGATGCGCATTTCAATACCACTGGGCCTGAAATCTGGCAGCAAACCGATGGCGATGTTGATGGCTTTATCTGTGCTACTGGCACCGGTGGTACGCTTGCGGGTATTGGGCGGTATTTAAAACAACAAAACCCTAGCACCTGTATAGCACTGGCAGATCCACCTGGGAGTGTATTGGCTCAATGGGTATTGAATGGCGAGCTAAAATTAACCGGTGATGGCTCCATTACCGAAGGTATCGGCAATGGCCGGGTTACAGCCAACCTACAAGATACTGAAATTGATACTGCAGTAACCATTGATGACCAGGTAACTGTTGATATGGTCTACCATCTGCTCAACCATGAAGGCCTGCTTGTGGGTGCATCATCCGGACTAAATGTTGCCGCAGCCGTCTGGTTGGCCGGGCAACTTGACCCCGGCAGTACCATCGTCACCTTGCTTACTGATCATGGCAGCCGCTATCAGTCGCGTTTATTCAATCCAGATTGGCTAGCGACTAAAAACTTGGTCATTCCGCCAAAATCCAGTTTCTTTAAGCTGGGTTAGGCCATTAGTACAGCTCAGTCAGCGGCATGAGTGTTATTCGTGTAAACACAGTAGAGTATCATTCTATCGTCAAACAGCTTGTGAGTCGACCAATATATTGAGTAAACTAACAGCAAATCAACAGCAACGGAATCCCAATGAAATCCATAAGTCGCACTGCAGTATTCACTCTGAGCTTGTTACTTTTAACTACAGCACTCCAAGCCGAACAAAAACCGGCTGAGGATACTTACCTTTGGCTAGAAGATGTGCTCGGTGAAAAAGCCCTCGGCTGGGTTGAAGCTCAGAATAAAAAAAGCCTGAAAGTACTGGAGAATTTACCGACTTTCAAACCATTTTTTGAAAAGAATCTTGAAATTTACAACTCCGATGAGCAAATAGCCTACCCGTCGCTGCGCGGTGAATATATCTACAATTTCTGGCGCGACCAGGACCATGTTCGTGG
Organism: Lysobacterales bacterium; assembly: GCA_021648125.1. GTDB lineage: Bacteria > Pseudomonadota > Gammaproteobacteria > Xanthomonadales > SZUA-36 > SZUA-51. Next base: position 6,229 of record JAKITK010000027.1, on the reverse strand, counting down.
CATATTGCGCCGTACCAGTCTGCAGGAATACCGTAAAGCTGAACCCACGTGGGAAACGGTACTTGATATTGATGCCTTGGCTGAAAGCGAAGATGAAAACTGGGTGTACAAAGGCAACAACTGCCTCTACCCCGAATACCGTCATTGTATTGTTACGCTTTCCCGTGGCGGCGCAGATGCATCTGTTCGGCGTGAATTTGATATGCAGAAGAAAGCTTTTGTAAAAGACGGCTTTATCACCGAAGAATCAAAAGGCGGCATCAGCTGGATTGATAAAAACCAGGTTTTAATCGGTAGCGATTTCGGCGCAGACAGCATGACCGACTCAGGTTACCCGCGTATTTCTAAACTCTGGACTCGCGGCACTGATTTGTCGGCAGCCAAAACCCTGTTTGCAGGCGATAAAACCGATGTCGGTATCTGGGGCGCTGTTTATACCACCCCGGAAGGTAACTACCCGATAATTATTCAGGCACAGACTTTTTATACCAGCACAATGCACTACTATCATGATGATAAATTAACCGCGATTGAAATACCTGCTGATGCAGATTTGAGTTCAATTTTCAAAGGTCAGATGTTGGTTCGATTGAAAACCGACTGGAATATAAACAATAACACTTACCCGCAAGGCAGCCTGATTAGTATTGACTTTGATGCATTTATGCAAGGCAGTCGCGACTTTACCCTGGTCGTTAACCCGGATAAACGCAGCACCATCAGCAGCCTGTCCACTACGCGCGACCGCCTGCTGATTAATATGTTAAATAATGTACGCAGCGAACTTTATGCTTATACCTTTGCAGATGGACAATGGCAAAATAAGATAGTCGATACGCCTACCCGCGGTAGTATTTCCGTTGTCGCCAGCAGTGACACTTCAAACCAGGTGTTTTATTCCTACACGGGATTTCTTAGCCCAAGCACTCTGTATTTCCTCGATGATGAATTGCATAGTTCTAAAGTAAAATCCTTGCCTGCGTTCTTTGATGCTTCACCCTATATAGTTAGCCAGCATTCTGTAGCTTCAAAAGACGGTAGCCAGATTCCTTATTTCATGGTGGCGCGTAAAGATATGCAATTGGATGGTACAAACCCAGTATTGCTATATGGCTATGGTGGTTTTGAAGTTTCCATGCGGCCGTCTTACTCGGCCACTATCGGGGTTGATTGGCTGGATCAGGGCGGTGTTTATGTACTTGCCAATATCCGTGGCGGCGGTGAATTCGGCCCGGCTTGGCATCTGGCGGCACTAAAAGAAAATCGTCAACGCGCATATGATGACTTTATTGCCGTCGCTGAAAACTTAATTCAACACAAGGTCACATCACCGCAACACCTTGGCATTCGCGGTGGTAGTAACGGTGGGTTGCTGATGGGTGTAATGCTTACCCAGCGCCCCGACTTGTTCAATGCTGTAGTTTGTCAGGTACCATTGTTAGATATGCAACGCTTTAACAAACTGCTCGCCGGCGCCAGCTGGATGGGCGAATATGGTGATCCGGATATTCCTTCTCAATGGGACTACATCAGTAAGTATTCGCCCTACCATAACTTAAATTCAGACAAGAGCTACCCCAAAGTATTCTTCACCACTTCAACCCGTGATGACCGGGTCCACCCCGCCCATGCACGCAAAATGGTGGCTAAAATGGATGCTATGGGTATTCCACTCTATTATTATGAAAACACTGAAGGCGGCCATGCCGGTGCCAGCAATAAAAAACAATCTGCCTATTTGAATGCACTGATTTATAGCTATTTATTAGATCAGTTGAAGTAGCTGTTAGCATAAATAAAAAAGTCGGCAGTAACAGCTGCCGGCTTTTTAGTGGGTTTTATATCGGGCTAAATTGATGCCCACTTGTTTCTCAGTATACTTATCTGAAAGACTCGAATAGTTAATTTAACTTTAACCGTTTAACATCAGAGTAAATATCCCATAGAGCAACTACAGCGATAAATCCTAAAACGATATATATATTTATATTTATGAAGCTAACTATTTTATCCCAATTATAATCAGCTACTTCGAAAGACTCAACCACTAAAAACTGGTCAAAATTGGCAATAAAAATTAAAACTGCGATGCTCAAAAGGTTGTTTGATATGTTTATCACAGTTGTCCATGTGTTTTTATGTGCCGATAAAAAATGGTAAGCATTCAATAAAAGACTTGCGACAACCACCACATTGACAATCCAATGAACACTTTGCCATTCTGGGGATAAAGAGATGTTTTGCAATATTCCACTATCAATGAATGCAGTCTCAATATTGGCTTGTGCAGAATAAAAGTAGTAATTCCAAAAGGCTAAAAACAAACCTTCAAACATCATTTCAATAAATCGATTAAAACGACTTAGGGGTATTTTTTTTCCACTGCTTGTTAGGTCTTTTGGTGACCATGAATAAAGTTCATTAAGGTCATAATTGTTTTTTTGCATCAAGTAAAAAACAATTGTAACACTCACAAATACATACAGCCCCATCTCTAGTACTCGCCAAAACACATCAACAACAAATCCAATAATTGATAAGTCTTCAAAATTCAAATAAATACTATTTAATAAAATTATGATTGAAAATATCAAAAATGAGAGTTTTAGCGCTTTTTTATAAGCGGGAAAATAATCTTTATTAATCAATTCTTGATTAGGCAAATAATTCGCAGCAACCCGCATTGGATGTCCAAGTTTTAATAGATAGGTTTCTTGTTCATGTTGTGATAGGTCGCGGCCTAGAGCTTCTTTCATATCCTCAACTTCGGCATAAATTGATGATTCTAGCTCTGATCGAATTTCTTCTTTGCTATCTTCGGGTAAATAGTTTTCAAAACTATTTAAGTAATTGTTTATCATTTTCATAATTATCTCCGGTAACCGCTTAACTTAATATTTTATTCAGCGTAGATTGAGTTTGTCGCCAATCGGCTGTTAGCTTGCTGAGGACTTCTAATCCAATATTAGATAACTGATAAAAGCGTTTCTTACGTTTATTTTCTTCTCGCCATTCACTGGTTAATAAGTTCTGCTTTTCTAAACGCCTGATCAGTGGGTAGAGCGTACCCTCGTCAATTTCTAGCCCTTGTAAAGCCAGATTTTTTCGCAACGAATAGCCGTAATGCTCTTCACGTAATTCAGATAGAACCGCTAGAATTAACACCCCTCGGCGTAATTCTAATTTCAATTTTTGATAGTGTTCAATTTCAGTCATCATTTCATCCGATAGTAAAAGCGGCGTTTAAATTTTATCTTTTTACTGTGTATCGTACAGTATGGACATATACTGTATATGAAATAGTATGTATGATCAAGTATAGCTCTGAATAGTTTGTGAACTTGCATGCCGTTACCATCACCAGCCGCCCAAGTAAATCGCTCATCATAGGTTGGCTGTAGTTTTCTGTGAACAGACTTATTTCACCTTTGCGTATTTATATAAACTAAAGATGCATACAAACTATGCCCACCATCTTGCTTATGGGGCTTGCCTATATGCTAATGGCCTATAGTTTCGCCAACACCAGACGGGCAGCTCTAAGTGGCTGGTTATATAGCTTTGGAGTCATTGGCTTCCTTAGTGCAGCACTGGTACTTGGTGGCTGAAAACCTTCCCAAAGCATTTTCTGGGAAGCAATTTACCCCGGCCTCGTGTTTGCCATAATCTTTCTGAGCACTCATCTAAGAAGCAAGTCTCTACTAATTTTCGGCTCCCTGGCTTTAGGCGTTTACCTGACTAAAATTACCGCCCAATATTTCAGCGATAGCCTTGGCTGGGCATTTTCTCTGGTGATTATTGGGTTTATGCTGATGGGGGTTGCTTATCTGGCAGTGCGTTTGAATCGTCGTTATGTTTCCCAGATAAACTAATAAGGCTTTCCCAGCAGTCTCTCAAATATCTCACAACGAGATAATTTATCTCGTGTATACGATTATCACACACAGGCTATGGCTGTAGCCAGTTCTCCACTTTCAGCCCAGGTATGCGGGAGAACTCTCCGACATTGGCGGTCACAACCGTAAGGTCACTTGCTAAGGCATGCGCGGCAATCAGCAAATCGTTTGGCCCGATGGGGGTTCCCTGGCGCGTCAGGTGATAGCGTATTGCTGCGTACTGGTGGTCAGCGGGTACTTCCAGTGGCAAGATTTCCAATGCAGAGAGGATTAGATCGACACGATCCGCAAGTTGTTCAGAGTTTGACTTCGCGGCACCGAAACGAAGTTCTGCGGCGACGATAATGCTGGTGCAGACACTGTCCTCGCCGGCCTTGGTAATCCGGGTTGCCACTATGCCCTGTGGATGACGAACCAAGTCTGACAGGATGTTGGTATCCAGCAAATACGCCAGCGATCCGCTCACAGCGGTACGGCATCCAGCGGGGGCAAGTCGTTATCCACATCTGGGAAAGGTTCCCGCAGGGGCTCCAGGGAGGCCAGCAGCACCAGTAGCTTGCCTTTGCGAATTGGCTCCACGATCAGGCGGTCGCCCTCCTTGCGGATAAGCGCTTCTTCGCCTTCCAGTTCAAATTCGCGGGGAATGCGAAGTGCCTGATTGCGCCCGTTGCGAAAGAGGCGTACCTGACGTTCATGGGCGGCCATTCGAGCATCCTCTAATTCAGTGTATATGCCAAAGCATATGCCAAATGGTTCAGGAAGTCAACCGCGCCTATCAAGGATGATTTGTCTCATTTTTAACTGTGCCTACCCATTCGATCAGGGAAAGAGCCAGAAAAAAAGGTAGAATCCTTTTTGCCAATCTTCTAGTGGTCATACAAGTTAACGCTGCAACCAGCATATTTGTCATCAACCAGCCACTTGGGGTACACCGCATCCATCGGTAGGCATTTGGTTGGTCTCGAAAACAAGGAAGGCTCATCAACACCAAAGACTTAACTTTTTGTGGGTGTTTTTCAGCATATTGTAGTGCCAACACAGCACCTAAAGAGTGCCCGACCAGAACAAATGAAGCGTAGTTTTCTAACGCCTCTTCAATTGCAATTAGATGTTTCTCCTGGGTGTAATTTTGCCAGGGTTGCGGGGAATCACCAAAACCCTAATAAATCTGGCCGTACGATATGGTACTTAGTGGATAAATTTTCTAGTCCCATATTCCAATAACGATAAGTACCACCAAGGCCATGCAACATTATCAAGGTGGGTTTGTTTGGCTCTCCGGTTTCGACAATATTAAGCATAGGAAATCACTCCAGGCAATTTAGCTTTGCAACCCCTGTAAGCTCTCGATCCGTTTGCTATAAACCCGAGTCAGCACTGGCATTGAAACTGGCAAGAGCATATACAAGAAGCCGGCGTACACCCCTATCTGTGGTGGCATAGCGAGCGCCCATATCGCCGAGGCAATACCAGTTGCTCCAAGTGCCAGGTTTTGGGTAACCTGTTGTCTGGTTCGGATTTGCTCAACCAAGTTTAAATCCAGGCTGGCTGTAGCTTTAAGTACACGCACATGCAGCAACGCCAACAGGCCTGCCTGAATTGCAAAGCCCACACCGTAAACTACAAAGATACCTAACATATCGCGGGGGTCAGTCATCGCAAACTCGGTTGGTAACCAGCCATTACTGACCCAGTCGGCAAATGCTGAAAAGACCATTTTCAACGGATACACATAAATTAGCATCACAAAAACAAAAATCAGGCTGATCAGGGTAGTTACCCCGTCTTCCAGCCCATATCGCCGGCTCCAGGTACGGTGCGACCACCAAAGCCCGGTTATAACCGCAAAGCTGGCGGCGAATGCAGGCACCCCCTTTAAAGCCAGAATCAAATCCGAATAGCTTTGGGGAATGCCATCGCCACCAATCACCAGCAAGGTAACAGCAAAGGCAAAGGCGGCATCGCAGAAACTCTCCAGCCGAGTAATCTCGACCCCACGCTGGCGGATGCCATCGTGTACCGGTAAGGTGGCTAATTGCTCTTTACTCCATACTGTATTCATGTGACACCCTCCGGAAACATCATGTGTATTGGTAAAGTAGCATGGTGCTTATCTTAGCACTGAAATGCCCCTACTAAAAATACTTAAGAGTTTTCCGAATGGAAAGTAACTCCTAAGCGACCTGTCCTATATTTGGGGGTACAGCGTAAGCGCAAAGTAAACCCCACCCTGTTTTCCTGAACGATTTCCCGTCACGCTATGCTTTTGATGAACCAGGAGCAATAAGCAATGCAAAAAATGATACCCACGCTGACCCAGCGCCAGCGTTATT
>JAKITK010000095.1 GCA_021648125.1 Lysobacterales bacterium | reverse complement strand
CTTCTGCATTTTCGATGACCTTTGGTGCACCACCTTCCATTACAGAAACGCAGGAGTTAGTGGTACCCAGGTCAATACCGATAATCTTACTCATGTTCATTCTCCAAAATATAAACTTATCATAGTATTAAATATGGGGGCATTGGTTTTCAGTTCAAGCAGAAAAGCAATGTTTATCAAACTTTTATTAAGCTTTTATTAAATCTTTGAAACTTTTATTGGGCAACAATTACCATAGCAGCGCGTATCAAGCGATCATTGAGTTTGTAACCCTTTTGGATTACTTCAATAATACTGCCTGAATCAAAACCTTCCATCGGCACCATTCCAACCGCTTCGTGTAAATCCGGGTTGAATACTTCACCTTCGGGGTTAATCGCTTCAAGTCCGAATTTTTCTAACGCCTTGCTAAACATTTTCAAGGTCAGCTCACTGCCCTCCCGTAAGCTTTCAGCACTGGCATTTTCCACTTCCAGTCCACGCGCAAAGGTATCGTGAACCGGCAACAGTTCCTTCATAAAAGCATCAAGTGCGAATTTACGCGCCTTGTCAATTTCTCTGGCTGCACGGGTGCGCGAATTCTGTACTTCAGCCTGCTGGCGGAGCAAAGCATCTTTGTGTTTTTCCAGATCGGCTGTAGCTGTTGCCAGTGCAATTTCGAGTTCGCTGAGTCCGCTATCATCCACAATCGATTCGACATTGTCTTCAACAATCGTGTCCTCATGTGAGTTTTCAGCCGGATTTTCAGCCGGATTCTGTTTATCTTTATTCATGTCTGTGCCTTTGTATAAGTCAAAATTCTGATGTTCAAAATATGGGGTTTCGCGGCTCGTATTCAAGGGTTAAACAAATTGAAAGCACTTGCAGGGACATTTACCAATTGCTCAGCGTTTCGGTTCGTGCTAATTTTATTGGATGCTAGAGCACCTGCACATCCGCAATTTCGCCATTATCGATACCATCGAGTTGGATCTGCGCCCTGGTTTTACCACCATTAGTGGCGAAACCGGCGCTGGAAAATCTATTATGGTAGATGCCCTCGCCTTTTTATTGGGTGCACGCGCAGAACGCAATTGGGTGCGTAAAGGTAGTCGCGGTGCCGAAATTGTTGGCGACTTCGATATTACTAACAATCCCCCAGCCTTGGCCTGGTTGCAGGAAAACCAACTGGAAGAAGACCAGCGTTGCTTACTACGGCGCAGCCTGCTGGCAGCCGGCGGCTCGCGTGCGTGGATAAATGGCCGCCCTGTTACGCTGGGGCAATTACAAAGCCTGGCCAGTCATTTAATCAGCATCCATGGGCAGCATGAACACCAGCATTTAATGGAACCGGTACAACAACGCCAACTACTAGACCACTGGGGTAACTCCGAAGCCCAAACAGCAGTGGTTGCCGATTTATACAACGATTGGAAAAAATGTAAAACAAAATTACAACAAATTATCGACACACCTGCGGCTGATCCGCAATATTTACAGTTAATCCGTTATCAAATTGACGAACTCAAGCGCGAAGCTCTGAACACAGAGCAATACCAGCAACTAAGCTCAGAGCATGAGCGTCTGGCGCATGCCGATGATTTACAACAGGGCCTGGCAAATGCCTTATCCGACTTAAACAATGAAAACAGCGGTGCCAACACTCGCCTGCAAGCAAGCGTGACCAACCTACAACCTTTGCTGGAATTAGATTTAGACTTGGCAACGGAAATTCGTGAAGTCCACGCAATGCTAACTGAGGCAGCGATTAACATTGAAGAAAGCCAAGCCGGTTTGCGCAATATACTGGGGCAATGCGATTCCGACCCACAGCGCCTTGTGCAACTTGATCAGCAGCTTAGCCAACAGCACAGTCTCGCACGCAAACACCAGGTAGAGCCTGATCAACTGCAACAACAACTGGTTGTTCTCAAACAACGGGTATCTGAGCTTTCACAAAATGATCAACTGCGCCAACAGTTCGAAACAAAGCTTGAAACCGGTTTGAAAAAATTCCGCCAGCAAGCCACAAAATTATCCTCACAACGGCGTAAAACCGCTGAATTCATCAGCAATAAGGCAACTGAGCTACTGGAAACACTCGGCTTTAACGGTGCATTGATAAACATTGAAGTGGCGACAGACAAACAGGCCGAACCGCGCAGCCACGGACAGGATACTATTCGCATTCTAGTACGAACCAACCCTGGACAAGCGCAGGGCTTACTGCAAAAAATTGCTTCAGGCGGGGAGCTATCGCGGATATCACTAGCTATCCAGCTAGCTACCCGACAAATGGATACTAAACAGTCCAGTATGGCAGGTATTACCCAGGTTTATGATGAAGTGGATGCTGGTATTGGCGGTGATACCGCCAACCGGGTTGGCCAAATGCTCTCTGAGCTAGCCCGTGACGGACAAGTGCTATGTGTAACCCACTTGGCACAGGTTGCCGCTAGAGCCAATACCCATTACCTTGTTCACAAAAGTAGTGACGATGAGACTACCAATGTTTCGGTAGTGGAATTAAAACAGGCTCAAAGAGTAGAAGAAATAGCTCGTATGCTTTCGGGTAAGCTATCTGCTAGTAGCCGCAAACATGCACAAGAACTGCTGGTAGGCTAATTCAATGATCTAAGTCGTCGGGTTTTTTATTTTGATCTTTTTTTCGGGCGCACATATATCACCAAACTATGGTCTACAATTTCATAGTTATACAAGTCGGCAATTTTTTCCTGTAATGTTTCAATCTCAGCAGAAATAAACTCAGTTACATCACCACTTTCCAGACAAACCATATGATCATGGTGTTCGCCTTCATCCAGCTCATAACTTGCCTGGCCGCCCTCAAAATTGTGTTTGGCTACCAAACCCGCCGATTCGAACTGATTTAACACCCGGTAGACGGTAGCCAGACCAATATCGGAATCTTCCGCTAACAGCATCCGATAGAGATCATCAGCTGTATGGTGGCGTTTATCGCTACTAGCAAGGAGTTGCAGTATCCGCAAGCGCGGCTGAGTGACTTTTAATCCGGCATTCTTGAGGTCTAATGTTTCCACAATTATTATCCAATTTCCGCTGTAATCGATACAAAGCGCATTAACATGATGTTATCAGCCCCATGGTATTGTATTATTCACCCTCTGACAAATTGTAATTTAGAATTTAGACTGGAATCCAAAATTCATGCGTGCACTAACCATCAGCATCTTATTGCTAACCATCAGCGGACTTACTGGCTGCAATCTAATCTATAAACAATCAATCCAGCAAGGCAATGCTATTGAGCAGGAGGAGTTGGATAAAGTAGATCTGGGCATGACCAAGCGCCAGGTGAACCTGATAATGGGCACCCCAGCGGTGCAAGATCCGTTTCATAAGGATCGCTGGGACTATGTTTATGAGCACCGTCCACGCGGAAATGACGGAAACAAACGCATTGTAACCATTATTTTCGAGAAAGACGAAGTGATCGATATTATTGGTCTAATCCAGAATATCGAAGAATGGGATAATGTGAAAACTGCTGTACACTCCAAGTCGCGCGACAACTAACTCACTTCACAGCTTTTTAATTGTAGTAAATAAGCCCGTATTTTATCGGGCTTTTTGCTTTTCAGCCTTCAAGCGTCGGGCTTCCATAGGATCAATAATCAGCGGCCGGTAAATTTCGATCCGATCATTTTCCTGCAATACATAATTTAATGGCTTTTTCTGACTGAATACGCCGACATTTTTTGCATTCCAGCGAATTTCCGGAAAATCTTCAACAATACCAGAAAGTCGGATGGCATCATCCAGGGCCGTCCCCTGCGAAACTTCAAGGCTGCGAATGAGTTGCTTATCCGGGCGCGCGTAAGCGATTTCGACAAAAAACCTAGGCATATCACCTAGCCCATCATCTCGCTTATCATCAGGCATATAAGCCTTCTGCCCGATCAACAAAATCATTAACCAGACGGTCAACTACCCGGGCAAATCCTCGTTCAAAAGCCACCGACAACAGACTATGGGAAAACTCAAACTCCAGGCGCAAAGAAATTCTACAGCCTTCAGTTGATAAATGGGTAAACTCCCAACGGCCGGACAAACGGGTAAATGGCCCCTCCACCAGCTCCAGACTGATGGATTTTCCGGCAAGCAGTATATTTCGCGTCTGGAATTTTTTGCGAATACCCGCAAGCGCCACGGTCAATGTTGCATCCTGAGAAGACGCATCCTGAGATAACACTTCAGCATCAACACACCAGCTGAGGAACTCCGGATAATGGTCAACATCTTCGACCAGAGAATACATTTTTTCTGCGGAATACAGCACCAGCGCAGAGCGTTCAACAACGGGCATCAGCAAAGCTCATAGATTAAGTTGCAGCAAGGATAACATTACTGCCGCAGACTGGCATACAATATGCAGGTTCAATAAAATGTTTACTTACCCCATGGCTAAAAAGAAAAAAAAACCGAATTCAGGCAATACCATCGCGGTAAATAAACGCGCGCGCTTTGAGTATCAAATCGAAGAAAGAATGGAGGCCGGCTTAGCGCTTGAAGGTTGGGAAGTAAAATCACTTCGCGCCGGACAAATACAGTTCGGAGATAGCTATGTACTGTTGAAAGATAACGAAGCTTGGTTGTTTGGTACCTTAATCCCACCCTTGCCCACCGTCTCTACTCATTTTATCCCCGACCCCACCCGCACACGGAAGTTGCTGCTACACCGGGGTGAAATCAATAAGCTAACCTCTGCTGTAGAGCGCCAAGGTTACACCGTAATACCAACCGCAATGTACTGGTCAAAGGGCCGAGTAAAAGTTGAGGTTGGCATGGCGAAAGGTAAAAAGCAACACGACAAACGCAAAGTTTCTAAAGACCGGGACTGGAAAATCCAGCAGGGCCGGATTATGAAAGGCCGGCGTTAAACCGGTTTTATTGCTCCAGGAAGGTATTAATTTCTGCTTCCATCCAGTAATAAAAAGGATTCCAACGCAGGCGTATTAACATCATTGCCGGGGTTACCAAAATCCCTATCTCACCTTTAAACTCCAAATTACCAAGGGCGACCCCCGGGCTGGGTTCACTCGGCGAAATACCATACAAGGGGTCATCTGGCGGAAATGGTAAGGCCACATGAGAAAGGGAAAACAAACCCTCGGGCCAGCTGAGAGAAACCGGCAGGTGTTGTATTTTCTGTTGATTTGGTAACTTTCTGCGAAGTTCAATTGCAGCTGTAGAAGGCGTTATGTTGGTCAGCAAGTCGAGTATAAAATTCAAATCTGTGCGCTGGAAAAGGTGGGCAATTTCCTTGGCCGGGCTTTTTTTCAATAAACCGGCGGCATCTGCTTGGCGATTAAGATCCAGCAATACCAGTCGATCCTCTTCATGATTCAAATGCAGATACAACTTATTAATTACCGCAGTTGCAGTAACGGTATGGTCTACAACTGATTGAAACGCTAGCATCGGCGGCAGTGAATCAAGCAGATTTTTACTTTGAAGTTTTTGAATTTGAAGGTTCAGCTGGTGGCTTAGGCGGTATACCTGATCACCTGCATTAATCGCAAAAGAGCTATATTTAAAGGGGTCATATTCCAGCAGTACATTTTGCCACTGTAGCTTTTTCAAACCGAGTAAATGCGCGATTCGCGACTGCCAAATTGCCAACCGGGCCATTCCGGTAATTTCCACCGACGGCGATAATAGCACCAACTTATCGACAGCCGGCAAGCTTACATCCAACGCAGCACCAAGCGCATAATTAACCGCCAGCGTTGCACCATTGGAATACCCAACAATATGAATTGGTACACCCGGGTTGGTTTGGTGCAAATACTGCAACGCCAATTCAACCGCAGCGGCCATATCTTCCCACTTCACATTCACCAATGCAGAGGGCACGGTTCCATGGCCCGGCAGTCGCAAGGCCAGCGTGGTCATCCCCATCTGATGTAAGTTTTCTGAAAGATGGCGCATGCTGTAGGGAGAATCTGACATCCCGTGTAGCAATAAAACGGCTGCTGTAGGATTTTCAGCGATTAACTCAAAACTACGGTTCCAGTTATTCGGCCAGCGAGTGGGGCTGGATAAGGCATCACGATAATAGCGGTTATAGCGACCAATACCAATCGCCTGCATCGACTTCGAAAACGGCTCAACAATCTCCTCTTCCAGTTGCTGAAACAGGCTTTCTTCAAGTTCAAGATATTGTTTAAACTGGGTTAATTCAAGTTTGCGGGTAAACTCCTTATCCAAAACACGCGTATGCCACTCGCGCAAATCCGGCTTACTGTTTAAAAATAGGATAATAATGACTAGCAGAACAGCCGAGCCCCCGAGCAGACTGTAAGCAATGGGTTTATATATGATACGCAGCAGTAAAACAGCCGCAGAAAGCAACTGTTTAACACCCCATTCAAGTTTTTTTAATAATTCCTGCAAGCTATTTCCCTCACTCCTACCCGCATCATAACAAATCAAAAATATTCTGTGGGAACTTGAATCCTTTTCGTTTGTCTATATAATTGCGTATCTTGAGTATGCTTGTCGTTATAAGCTGCGAGATACGAATAGTATGGTACTTTTTTACTATTCAAACCTGGGGGCGACCTGGATTCGACGTGGGTCAGAAAACCTAAGGTGCATGCCGAGCTGCAGTTCAGCTCGTAAAACTAACTGCAAACTTTTAGTTGCCAACGACGACAACTACGCACTAGCA
>JAKITK010000003.1 GCA_021648125.1 Lysobacterales bacterium | reverse complement strand
GCGGTTTGGAGCTTTCGCCAACCTCTGAGGTTTTGGTTGAAGAGTCATTGCTTGGCTGGAAAGAATACGAAATGGAGGTGGTGCGGGATAATAAAGACAACTGCATTATTATCTGTGCCATCGAAAATATCGACCCAATGGGTGTGCATACTGGCGACTCGATTACGGTTGCCCCAGCACAAACCCTAACCGATAAAGAGTATCAGCGCTTACGCAATTATTCGCTGGCAGTATTACGCAAAATTGGCGTCGATACTGGCGGCTCTAATGTGCAATTTGGCGTTTGTCCGGATACTGGTCGGGTAGTCATTATCGAAATGAACCCGCGGGTCTCTCGTTCCTCGGCGTTGGCATCAAAGGCTACTGGTTTCCCGATTGCTAAAATTGCCGCCAAACTAGCAGTTGGTTATTCGCTGGATGAACTGCGTAATGATATAACCGGCGGTCAAACGCCTGCGTCTTTCGAGCCGAGCATTGATTATGTCGTCACCAAAATTCCACGATTTGCTTTCGAAAAATTCCCAGCAGCCAGTGACCGTCTAACCACGCAAATGAAGTCCGTAGGTGAGGCAATGGCGATCGGCCGCACTTTTCAGGAGTCTTTGCAAAAAGCCCTGTGCAGCATGGAAACCGACCTTGATGGCCTAAACCCGATTCTACATAAAGATGGCGAAGATGAGTCTGAAGAAGCGATGTTGGCCCGCTTAAAATATGAGTTGCACGAGCCTGGGCCAGATCGCCTGTTGTTCGTCGCTGATGCCTTTCGTTTGGGCCTAAGTCTGAAAAAAATATTCAAACAATCCAAAATTGACCCATGGTTTCTTGCTCAAATTGAAGACTTAGTGCTGGTTGAGAAAGAGTTGGCGCAAATGCAGTTAGCGGACTTAACTGAAACCGGGTTGCGAGGGCTCAAACGCAAGGGTTTTTCGGATAAACGCCTTGCTAGCCTGCTCAATTGCAGCGAGACTGAAGTTCGCGAATATCGTTTACAGCTAAACATTACCCCAGTATTTAAACGCGTTGATACCTGCGCTGCTGAATTCTCTACTGCCACTGCCTATCTTTATTCAAGCTATGAAGAGGAATGTGAAGCTAAGCCTTCAGACCGACGCAAGATAATGGTACTCGGTGGCGGGCCGAATCGTATCGGTCAGGGGATCGAATTCGATTACTGCTGTGTGCATGCTGCCTTGGCATTACGCGATGATGGCTACGAAACCATCATGGTCAATTGTAATCCGGAAACCGTCTCTACCGACTATGACACCTCCGATCGGCTATATTTTGAGCCCTTAACCTTGGAAAATGTTCTGGCGATAGTTGCGCTTGAAAAACCTGAAGGGGTTATCGTTCAGTACGGAGGTCAGACACCACTTAAACTTGCGCGTGAGCTGGAAGCCGCTGGGGTGCCAATTATCGGCACCTCACCCGATTCAATCGATTTGGCAGAAGACCGTGAACGCTTTCAGCAATTGATTACTCAGCTGGGTTTGTTACAACCGCCCAATCGCACCGCAAAAACTCCGGAAGAAGCGATTAGCTTGGCGGAAGAAATCGGCTATCCGTTGGTAGTTCGGCCTTCGTATGTATTGGGTGGCAGGGCTATGGATATCGTCCACACGGCATCTGAACTCAGTCGCTATATGAAAGAAGCGGTGCAGGTATCTAATGATTCGCCAGTGCTATTAGACCATTTTCTTGATCACGCAATTGAAATCGATGTCGATGTAATATGCGATGGCAAAGATGTGGTTATTGGCGGCATTATGGAGCATATTGAGCAGGCCGGTGTTCACTCTGGTGATTCAACTTGTAGCCTGCCCACATTTTCCCTCAGTGATGAAGTGCTGGAACGCTTGGCAGTACAGTCCCGAGAAATGGCACTGGCGCTGGGTGTAGTCGGTTTAATGAATACCCAGTTTGCGCTTAGGGGTGATGATTTGTATGTGTTGGAGGTTAATCCACGCGCATCGCGAACAGTACCCTTTGTTTCAAAAGCAGTGGGTGTACCACTGGCGAAAATAGCTGCCCGAGTTATGGCGGGTATAAGTCTTAAGGAACAAGGCATTACAAAGATAATCACACCTAAATTCTATTCTGTAAAAGAGCCTGTTTATCCATTTGCCAAGTTTCCCGGAGTAGATCCTATACTGGGTCCTGAAATGCGTTCAACCGGTGAAGTCATGGGCATTGGTGATACTTTTGGTGAGGCCTGTGCTAAAGCTATGAAAGCCGCCAGTCATCGCCTGCCAGTGCCGGGAATGGCATTCCTCAGTGTGCGTGATGCAGATAAACAAAAACTCCTGCAGGTGGCAAAAGACCTGCTAGCGCGCAATTATAGTTTGGTCGCAACTGAAGGCACCTGCGAGTTCTTGCGCGGGCAAAATTTGTACTGTGAACATGTTAATAAAGTAACCGAAGGCCGTCCCCATGTAGTTGATATGATAAAAAATGGTGAATTAAGCTATATTGTAAATACAACTGAGGGTAGTGGTGCAATTTCTGATTCATATTCAATCAGGCGTGAGGCATTGCAACACAGCATCAGTTATTCAACCACTATTGCTGGTGCAGAAGCTGTTTTAAGTGCGCTAGATTATGAACATAATACCGATGTGCAGAGTTTGCAGGAATTACATCAATTAGATGTGTAAAATACGCAGAGACAAATAAGCAGAGACAGTTAAATATTATGAGTAGAATGCCAATTACCAAAGAAGGTTCAGAACGCTTGCGTGCTGAGTTATTGAATTTAAAACAGGTTAAACGCCCTGAAATTATAGCCTCCATTGCCGAGGCTAGAGCGCACGGCGATCTTAAAGAAAATGCCGAATACCATGCTGCCCGTGAGCAGCAGAGCTTTACCGAGGGCCGGATCAAAGAACTTGAATCAGGCTTGTCGCTTTCCCAGGTTATCGATGTTGCAGGTATTAAACATACCGGAAAAATTGTATTTGGGGCTAAAGTGACCGTAGCAGATGAGGAAACCGGTGAAGAGTCGGTTTATCAGGTAGTCGGTGATTTGGAATCAAATATAGAATCCAACCTGATATCGCTTTCATCTCCGCTAGCCCGTGCCTTAATTGGCAAGGAAGAGGGCGATATTGTGGAGTTTCAGACGCCCGGCGGCAAGCGCGAGTTGGAAGTCGTCGAAGTCAGCTACTAATTTATGCTACTGATTTAGGCACAGCTTTTGCAAGTTACCTTACAGATTGATGAGCTTTCGGCCTTGCTCGAATCAGCTGGGCCTGAGTTTGTTTGCGATTCACTCAATCAGTTACTTAGCTGGAGCCGGCCAGTGCCTGTAGCCGAGAGTAGCCCGGAAGAAATGCTTTGCCGAGTTTTTCAGTCAGCTCAAGCTACGGCCTTTTATACTGCACTTGCCGATGGGCTTAAACCCGAATTAGGTCAGTATTGGTTACGCGCCGACCCGGTTAGTCTGCAAGCGGGTATGAGCCGAGTATTTTTAGCAGCTTGCGGTGCGCCCCAATTGCCAACAGCTGATCGTCAACAACTACAGGAAACTTTGAACCAACACTTTTCTGAAGATGGTTTGGAATTTTTTCTACCCAATAACCAACGCTGGTATATTCGTCTTGCTGAGGGGCATTCCTATGCGAATTCTGAAGCGGCTGCGGGCCTATTCCCCTCACCACGAGCCTTATTGGGCAAGGACATATCGAAAGCCACAACGGCCACAGATAAATACTGGCAACAATGTTTTACCGAGCTGCAAATGTTTTTGTTTGCTGAACCCTGCAATAAACAGCGTGAAAATTCGGGTCATACAGCGATAACTGGGCTGTGGTTGTGGGGTGGCGGGGCAGTTACGGCTCTGCCGGTGGTAGCAACGAATTTGCACAGCTGGGGGAACAGTAGTCTACTGCAAGGATTATGTCAGGCTAGCGATTCACCTTGGCATCAAGCAATAAAAATTACAGCTGAAGGCGAGCACCTCATCCATTGGTCTACCGAGCAATCGGGTACCGCCGCTGAGCAGTTGCAGTTGCTCGATCAGCAGGTATTTTTACCACTTTGCAATGCCGTAACACAAGGTGCCAGCGCTCAACTGGTGGTGGCAGATGCAGGTTGTTGGCATATTCGTCAGCGGCTTCGCTGGCCCTGGCGAAAGTCAACGAATGCATGGACCATGTTGGTGAAAAATGGATAAAGCTGAGATTCGCGTTCAGCCACGAAAAGCCCGCAATCAACTGGTTTTTCCCGCCGACCTTCACCCCTTATTACAGACTATTTACCAGCATCGCGAGATCACAGATGCCGCTGAACTAGATCTGTCTATGCGCTCGCTAGCACGGCCTGAGCAACTTTCAGAAATCCCCAAAGCGGTAAGCCGACTAGTCACTGCAATTACACAAAATCAGGCCATTCTTGTGGTCGGTGATTTTGATGCCGATGGTGCCACCGGCACGGCTGTTGCAGTGCGCGCATTGCGAATGCTGAGGGCTAAAAATGTTGCATATAAAGTCCCCAATCGATTCAGCTACGGTTATGGCCTTACTGAGGGCCTGGTAAACGATATTGATGAACCGCTACCGGCGGTTATTCTTACTGTCGATAACGGCATTAGCAGTATTTCAGGGGCAGCACGGGCGGCAGCCAGAGGTATGGATGTTATTGTTACCGACCATCACCTACCGGGGACAGAGCTGCCAGTGGTTTATGCGCTGGTAAACCCGAATCAGCCGGATGATGTTTTTCCCAGCAAGCATCTTGCCGGTGTGGGTGTGGTGTTTTATTTAATGTTGGCGTTGCGGGCACAGCTAAAGACTGAAAATCGACTGTCATCACCGCCGCCTAATCTGGGTAGTCTGCTGGATATAGTAGCCTTAGGCACGGTCGCTGATGTGGTTCCACTGGATCATAATAATCGTATTTTAGTTGCACATGGATTGGCACGAATCCGTTCAGGCAAAGCCGCACCGGGGATATTGGCGCTGTTAAATGTTGGTAAACGCCATCATGGGCGCGCGGTAGCTTCTGATCTTGGGTTTACAGTTGGCCCACGCTTAAATGCCGCCGGCAGGCTGGAAGATATGAGTCGCGGGATTGAATGCCTGCTCTGTGATGACTTGATGAGCGCCAAAAAAATCGCCGAAGAACTCGATCAGTTAAATCGGCAGCGGCGTAAGTTGCAAGATGAAATGCAGCAAGAAGCCCTGTTGATTCTTAAAGATACAATACCGCAGTTGGGTCAGGTAGGCGGAGACAAGTTCGGGGTTTGTTTGTACGATGCCGGCTGGCATCAGGGTGTGGTTGGTCTGGTGGCCTCTAAAATCAAAGATAAATTGCATAAGCCGGTGGTGGCGTTTGCTCCGGAAGGCGAGGGCAGTGAGTTTATAAAAGGTTCAGCGCGTTCCATCAAGGGTATCCATATCCGTGACATTTTGGCGCATGTTGATGCCCAGCAGCCCGGTTTGATTTCCAGTTTTGGCGGGCATGCGATGGCGGCAGGCTTAACGCTAGCAAAGAAAAACCTAGCCAATTTTGAAAAACAACTCAATGCTTCCATCAAAACACTGGTTAACCCAGAGGTATTCAATACAGTGATTGAAACCGATGGTCATTGCCCCGCTGAGTATTTTAATTTGGAAGCCGCGCAGGCTATACGCTACGGCGGCCCCTGGGGTCAGGGCTTTCCGGAACCGACATTTAATGACCAGTTCACAGTAATAAACAAGCGCATGGTAGCTGCTGTGCATTTAAAATTACTGCTTGAGTCAAAGACTGGGGATGTTATTGATGCCATCGCTTTTTTTCAGGATGAGCGCGCACTTCAGGGCCGCGATCAGATTGAAGTGGTTTATCGTTTGGATGTAAACGAGTTTCGTGGGCGCTCCAGTTTGCAATTAATGATTGAACATATTTTGTAATGCCGGCAAAGCCGCCATTTTTGTGAGTTTTAATGTTAAAATCTGCGACTGAATTTAACTAATTAAAACGGTAATTCCCTTGGAAACAAACCAAATAAGCACATTACTCGCTGATCTCGAGAGCCGCAATCAGGCACTCCGGGGGTACCTTTGACTATAGCGATAAAAAACACCGGCTAGAAGAAGTAAGCCGCGAGCTTGAAGACCCCTCTATTTGGGAAAACCCAGACAAAGCACAAACCCTGGGGCGAGAACGCTCTAGTCTGGAAAAAATCATAGAAACCCTGGATAGTGTCAGTATTGGTGTCAGCGATAATCAGGAGTTTCTTCAACTTGCCGTCGACGAAAATGATGAAGAAACCCTGGCCTCAGTAATCGAGGATACCGCGGCCCTTGAAAAAAGAGTGCAGGGACTTGAGTTCCAGCGAATGTTTTCCGGCAAGATGGACGCCAACCCCTGTTTTATCGATATTCAAGCAGGCTCCGGTGGTACTGAGGCCCAGGACTGGGCGGAAATGTTATTGCGAATGTATTTGCGTTGGGCAGAGTCGCATGGCTGGAAAGTTGAGTTAATGGAAGTGTCCCCGGGTGAAGTAGCTGGAATTAAAAGCGCCACTATTTATGTCGATGGAGAATACGCCTTCGGTTGGAGTCGTACAGAAATCGGCGTGCATCGGTTGGTACGCAAATCACCTTTTGACTCTAGTAATCGTCGCCACACATCCTTTTCGGCGGTGTTTGTATCACCGGAAGTAGATGATGATTTTGAGGTTGATATCAACCCCTCCGACCTGCGCATTGATGTTTATCGTGCATCAGGCGCGGGTGGTCAGCATGTTAACACTACAGAATCTGCGGTACGCATTACCCATGTACCTACCAATACCGTGGTGCAATGTCAGAATGGCCGCTCTCAGCATAAAAACAAAGAGCACGCGATGAAACAATTACGCGCTAAACTCTATGAACTGGAAATGCAAAAACGCATGGCTGAGCAGCAGTCGCTTGAAGACACCAAGTCGGATATTGGCTGGGGCAGCCAGATTCGTTCCTATGTGCTGGATCAGTCGCGGATTAAAGATTTACGCACCAACTATGAAACCAGCAATACCCAAGCGGTTCTGGATGGAAATTTGGATCCATTTATTGAAGCCTCGTTGAAACAGGGCCTCTGAACGGAATAATTATGAGTCAGCAAGAAAACACTAAAGATAATGCCAGCAAAAATGTAGATGAAAACCGACTGGTAGCCGAACGGCGTGAAAAATTAAACCTTCTGCGGGAAAATGGCAATGCCTATCCCAATGATTTCCGCACCAACATCACCGCCAAGCAATTGCACGCAAAATATGCTGAAGTTAGCGATGATGACTTTGCTGAAATAACGGATACATTTGCTGTTGCCGGTCGGATGATGGCAAAACGGGTGATGGGTAAAGTCAGCTTTGTAAAACTGCGTGATCGCAGTGGCGATATCCAGCTGTTCGTTGGCCGGGATAATCTTCCAGAAGGTCTTTACCAACAATTCAAAGGCTGGGATATTGGCGATATTATTGCTGCTACCGGCGAAGTGTTTCGCACCCGCACGGGTGAGCTTTCTATCCGGGTAAAACAATTTCGTCTATTGAGTAAATCACTACGCCCCTTACCGGAAAAATTTCATGGACTTACCGATACCGAAACCCGTTACCGGCAGCGCTATGTTGACCTGGTGATGAACCCTGAAGTACGAGATGTTTTCGTCATTCGTTCAAAAATGATCAGCTATATTCGTAAGTTTATGGAGGCCCCGGGCCGGGATTTTCTTGAAGTGGAAACCCCAATGATGCACCCGATACCGGGTGGTGCGACTGCCAAACCCTTTGTTACCCACCATAATGCGCTGGATTTACAAATGTATCTGCGGGTGGCACCGGAGCTATACCTTAAACGCCTAGTTGTTGGTGGTTTTGACCGAGTTTATGAAATCAACAGAAACTTCCGTAATGAGGGCGTTTCTACCCGTCATAACCCTGAATTTACCATGTTGGAATTCTATTGGGGTTATGCGGCCGTTGAGGATTTGATGGACTTAACCGAAGAAATGTTCCGCGGCATGGCAGCTGAGGTATATGGCAGTGAGCAAGTCGATTATCAGGGCCAGCTTATTGATTTTGGTAAACCCTTCACCCGAATGACGGTTGAAGAGGCAGTGCGGCACTACTCACCCTCCTTGGTGACGGCTGATCTGCGTAATCGCGAAGTTTTAGAAAGCGCATGCAAAGACAATAAAGTAGCCATTAACCCTGCCTGGGGGCGAGGAAGATTGCTAATGGAACTGTTTGAAGCGGTTGCCGAAGAACATTTACAGGATCCGACTTTTATTACCGCCTATCCAACCGAAGTATCACCCTTATCCCGTCGCAATGATGATGACCCGGAAGTCGCCGACCGCTTTGAATTGTTTATCGCCGGGCGCGAATTAGCCAATGGCTTTTCAGAGTTAAATGACCCAGAAGATCAGGCCGAACGCTTTCATGCACAGGTAGCTGAAAAAGACGCCGGTGATGATGAAGCCATGCATTTTGACGCCGACTATATTCGCGCGCTTGAATACGGCATGCCACCAACCGCAGGGGAGGGTATTGGTATTGATCGCCTGGTGATGTTATTTACCAATTCAGCCTCAATCCGGGATGTCCTACTCTTCCCCTATATGCGCCCAGAAGTGTAACCAAACTTACGGTGCGTTACGCCTGCGGCTAACAGCACTCCACATCCCCGCTGGTGATTAAGGTTTTTGCTGGCGTTTTTTATACCACCAGCGCCAAACTGCGCCTCGGGGCAGGTCTACTCCAGCAGCATGGCTTAACAAGCGGTTGGGGTCTGAAAGGGTCCAGAACATTTCTCGGCGGGCGCGGCTGCGTCCGGCAAATAGCAGGCGATCACCTTCTTTTATTTCATGCTCGTCTTCGGGCAGAAAAATACGCTGACCGCCGCGCTCAAGCACCAGGCAGATGCTGGATAAGTTTTGTTCATTATGGACTCGACTATTGTGGCTGAGGTTGGCAATTTTTACTTTTATATCGAATTTACTGCATACTTGAACGCCAGCAGAATTAATTCCGTTGATATCAAGCAACCATAAATTCGGCGCATAACCCTTTAATACTGGTTCTAATTGATGCGCCAATCGTTCTGCCCAACTGTCTTTCTGGTGGAGCATAAATTCCAGAAACGGCCGTAGTAAAGGGGTCGTTACCAGCGCCAGAATCCGGCGGGCAACGATATGACTTCTGCGGGCAATTAATTTTATTTTGGCTTTTTCAAAAAGTGCGCTGTTATCACTTTTTTCCTGACGGGCAATGAAAAACAAATCCGGGTTGATAGCCCTGGCTGTCATAATTATCGAGAGGTTATCTACATCATCACCGGTGCCGGCTATTATGCCAACAGCATCAGCTATTCCTGCAGATTTAAGTGTCTCCGCCTGTGTACCTCTGCCGTGGACGGCGGAAGGGTAGTCTTTAAGCAGGTGTTCGCGGACATCAATAACCGTAATGCCAATACCGGCTTGCTGCATTTGCTGAGCTACTTTGCTGCCAAAACGACCCAAACCACAGATTATCCAGCGGCCATTGGGCAGCGGCATCTCTTTTCTGAGTTTTGCCCCGGGTACTGCAATCAACCAGTCCTGTACTAGATATTTAACCGAGGAACGGGTGGCGAGGCCAAGGCGTTCGGCAAAGATAACATAAGGGTCGATAACATAATCGGTATTGAAGGATACCATATTGGCAGCTATTACTTCGGACTCGCAACGCGCCAGCACGGTAAGCTTGGGGCGTAGTAATTTTGAGGTTATTGCAATTTTTAGATTCGTATGATCATCGTTAGTTGTGGTAATTACACCCAGGCAATTATGGTTTTTCAGACCTGCCTGCAGCAATGAATCTTTGTCACCGGCATCTGCAGATAACATCGGAAATTTGCTCATGACTGAATTTAATTCAAGGTTGTGAATGCGCTCCTCGCGCAGTTCAATAATGCTTGCATGTAAGCCCCGTTGGTTCAGCCCATGCAGAATCTGCTCACCGGTATCACCAATTCCGCAAATAATATAAAAAGGCTCTCCGATCCAACTTACCCTGCGGCTAAAGCGTGCTCGCGCCAATTCTGCGCGAAAGCGCGCATCAAGAAACAGGCCAAGAATGGCACCTACGGAGTATAACCAGGTAGCAACATTAAGATAAATAATGCTGAAAACAAATAATCTCTGAGCGTTAGTGAAGGCGTATGGAATTTCCCCAAAGCCAATAGTGGTTGACATAAAAGCCACAAAATAAGCTGCTTCAAGAAAATTAAGATAATAAACATTACCTTCATTGTCCAGACCCGGAATCAGCATCATTCCAAACATGGAAAACCCGAATACCAGCAACAATAAGATTAACGGCAAGCGCATTCTGCGCATGGTTAACCATAAGATGTCATTCATTGCTTATTTTGTCCTTGAAGATTCTCGCGGGCTAATAATCGTTTCCGCAACCAATAGAGTTACTGATACAATGTTAGCTAACAACGCCCCCCCGGACAGGGAAACAATAATGGACATGGTATCGCCGGTCATAATCTGATTATTAGCGAAGACCACAACAGCCCAAACAGTGGCGGCAATGATTAACTGTACATTCGCAACCAGACTGGTCGCCAGCAGCACCGCACCCATATGCGAACGATCGCCGAACTTGAGTATGGTTGCAATCAGATTAATGATAATTGCAGCGATCAGTTCAATTGAATGATGGTGTGCAGGGTTATCAATTTCGCCGGTAAAAAACCCGAAATTTAAGGTCAGTGCTAAAACAATAAAAAATGCAAAAAAGACTTTTTCCAAATTCATTCTGTATTCCCTCAATCATTCCCTCTACGGGGTTGCTTATAGGGTATAGCTTTATCTAGGTTGACACCAGTATAAATTTGATTTATTGCCTCGGGCCGAGCTATAAAGCTAGAGCTTCTCTAGGCTGATAATACCGCCATTGTTAAACGGGTAATCGCTACCAGCTTGCCGGCTTCATCTTCAGTGCGGATTTCCCATACCTGAGTACTGCGCCCCAGGTGGAAGGGGGTGGCTGTTGCGATTACCCGTCCAGTACGCATGGATCTTATGTGGTTGGTGTTGATTTCAAGGCCAACACAGTAATGTTTGTCATCGACACACAAGTTGGCGGCACTGCTACCGACTGTTTCTGCTAACGCCACTGTAGCACCACCATGGAGGATACCCATGGGTTGGTGGGTGCGGTGGTCGACTGGCATGCTCGCACTCAGGCTATTATCAGTAAACGCTACGAACTGAATATCGAGGTTTGCAAGCAGGGTGTTGGGGCTCATTTTATTTAGTTGTTCGAGGGTGAATTGTTGTTTCCAGATGCTCATTGTTTTAGTGCTCATCAATAGTGCTGTTATCGGTAGCGTTTGCCGCATCCATCGGGCTGATTTCTTCGAGGTAAACCAGCACGCCAAATTGTTCGTTATCAAATAACTCCGGTTTTAATGGCACAATTTGACGGGTTTTTTTGAGGCTATAGACTTTATAAATTGGGGCTTGTAGTGTGGTTTCTTCAGCTGTTTCTAGTTGCCTGGACAAGGGTTGTTCTACCGCGGTATTGAAATTATCAGCAACCCAGTTGCGATACTCAAAATCGAGGTTTATGTGCAAAAAACGTCCCTGACCAAAGGAGGCTTTTCCATCAAGCTTATAAGAGGGCTCGTTTTTGATGAGTTCGCTAAGGTTGTTAGTCGGGAGTATATCGCTTGGCATTATTTCAGGCTTTTCCCCGAGAGCTTCAGCGAGGATAGTTCCTCCATGTATGCGCACAGCGCTACCCTCAACACCACCGGGTGCATGACGGGCAACGGTATCGGCGCGAAGTTCATTCCACTGGGTGTACATTAGCGGGCGGAAGTTACGGCTGCCGCGAAGTCGTTTCCAGGCATTAGCCATTACTTCCGATTGCGGGTTTTCTAATTCTTCAATGCTAATATTACTCTGGTCTTGTGTATCGATTTCTACTTCAGCGAGGAGTTCATCTATTAGGATGGGGTTTGTGTAATCTGAAATCGCGTGGCTAAGTGTTCCATTGCCATTGCTATCGAGTACTTTATAAAGGATTAACTCGATGCGGAAATAGTCGGGCATTACCTCCTCTGCTTCTAATATTAACGAGTTTTCTGACTGGGCAACACTCGCGCTAGAAAACAAAATGCTGAGCAGACACAAAAGTTGTAGTGGAATTCCGAGAAAAAACCGTTTGCTAGGTTTGTTGGCATACATAGGCTTATTTATTACTCATTAATTTGGAAAATAATTTATGCAAAAAGTCAAAGCGTTGCAATGCTTGCGGTAAGTCTGCAGTAATTCGTAGTTTTTCCGGGCCATCGAGTCGATAAGTACCGGGATTCAACTGAATTAAACGGATTAACTGTATCGGTTCAATGCTTGGCTCAGGTTGGAATTCTATCACCCCGCCGCTATCTGTGAGACTAATTTTTTTAATCCCCAGTTGTTGCGCCTGTAATCTTAGTTGGGCAATTTCAAACAAGTTTTTCAAGGCCTCAGGTAACAGCCCGAAGCGGTCAATCATTTCTACCTGTAATTCGCGCAATGCGGCTTTATCTGCTGCCACTGCAATGCGTTTATACAGTGACAAGCGGGTATGCACATCCGGCAGGTAGTCATCGGGTATTAGTGCGGGGGTATTGAGTTCAACTTCACTGGTGAGTGCAAAGGGATCTTCAATATCCGGCTCGTGCCCGGATTTTAAGGCGGCAATAGCCCGATTGAGTAAATCCATATACAGGCTGAAACCAACGGCGGTGATTTGACCAGATTGGTCTTCACCTAATAGCTCACCGGCACCACGGATTTCGAGATCGTGGGTAGCCAGAGTAAAGCCTGCGCCAAGCTCTTCTAGGGAAGCAATCGCTTCCAGGCGTTTGCGTGCGTCCCGGGTCATTGCGCGTTTATCCGGGACAATCATATAAGCAAAAGCGCGATGGTGCGAACGGCCGACACGCCCGCGTAGTTGATGTAGTTGGGATAAACCAAAACGGTCGGCACGATTAATAATTATGGTGTTGGCAGAGGGTACATCAAGGCCGGATTCGATAATGGTGGTGGCCACAAGAATATTAAATCGCTGCCGATAAAAATCTCGCATGACCGCTTCCAGTTCGCCTTTTTTCATTTGTCCGTGGGCAATACGCAGACGGGCTTCGGGTACCAGTTCTTCTAGTTCGCGGGCGATTTTTTCAATACTGCGGACTTCGTTATGCAACACATAGACTTGCCCGCCGCGTTGGATTTCTCGCTGCAGGGCTTCGCCGATTGTGGCATCGTCCCATTTACAGATAAAAGTTTTAACCGCCTTGCGTCGCGCCGGTGGGGTTGCAATGATAGAGAGTTCACGAATGCCCGCCATTGCCATATTTAAGGTGCGCGGAATTGGGGTTGCTGTCAGGGTAAGAATATCGACTTCGGCGCGCAGGGCTTTCATGCGTTCTTTTTGTTTTACCCCGAAGCGTTGTTCTTCATCAATAATCACCAGGCCCAGGTCTTTAAAACGAATATCTGGTTGAACCAATTTATGCGTGCCGATGACAATATCAACACTACCGCTTTGCAAATCTTTGAGGGTTTTGCGGGTATGCGTGCCAGTGCCAAAACGGGAAAGTATTTCGATTCGCACCGGCCAGTCAGCGAAGCGATCGCTGAAGGTTTCAAAGTGTTGTTGGGCCAGAAGGGTGGTTGGTGCCAGCAGGGCGACCTGACGACCGCTCATGGCTACTGCAAACGCTGCACGCAGAGCCACTTCGGTTTTGCCAAAACCCACATCGCCGCAAATGACTCGGTCCATCGGTTTTTCACTGCTTAAATCTGCCAGTACGGTATCAATGGCTTGTTGTTGGTCGGTGGTTTCTTCGTATTCGAAAGTGGCGGCAAAGTCGGCGTATTGTTTTCTGTCTATGTCTAGGGCTATGCCTTTCCTGCTGTGCCGGCGTGCGTTTAGATCTAACAGTTCGGCAGCCACATCACGGGCGCGCTTGGCAGCTTTCCGGCGGGCCTTAGTCCATTGCTCACTACCGAGTTTGTGCAGCGGTGCATGTTCATCATCGGCGCCGGTATAGCGGGAGACTAAATGCAGTGATGAAACCGGCACATAGAGTTTGTCGCCACCGGCGTATTCAAGCGTCAGAAACTCATGTTTCTGGTCGTTAAGTTCTAATGTCTGCAAACCCTTGTAACGACCCACACCGTGGTCGGCATGTACAACAGGCGCACCAATATTCAATTCCGCGAGATCGCGAATTATGGATTCGGGATCTTGTCCTACGCGTTCTGATTGAGCTTGCTGGCGCACCCGGCCTTCGAACAACTGGGTTTCGGTGAGCACGGTCATGCCGTCTGCACAAAAGCCGGTTTCCAGTGGTAATACGGTTAGTCCCGGTTCATCCGCGTCAACAAAAGACTGCCAGTTTTTGAATGTTTTAATCGGCAGTCTAAACGCCCGCAGAGTATCACTTAGAACCTCACGGCGACCGGCAGAGTCTGCGGCGATTAAGGTTTGCGGGTGCTTTTGTAACCAGTCTTGTAACTGGCGTGCAGGTTCACCGGCTTTCTCATGGAAAAACAGCTCCGGTGGAGGGCCACCATCAAATTGCACCAGCTGCCCATCGGTGCGCGTATCAGAAATTATAATATTGCCGGACTTTTGTAATTTTTCGCTAATAGTTTCCCAGCTGGCATAGATATCAGCTGGTGGCAGGATGGGGCGCTGAGTGTCATGGCGGCGCTGCTCGTAGCGGTCGGCCAATTGCAGGTGAAAGGCATTGGCGGCGGCTGCTACTTCGCCTATCTGAACTACAGTAATGGCTTGTTTTAGGTAGTCGAGCAGGTTGCTGGTTTGCTCGAAAAATAATGGCAGGTAGTACTCCAAACCTTGTGGGTGCAGGCCTTGGCGCACATCCTGATACAAGGGGCATTTGCCCGTATCGATGTCGAAGCGCAGGCGGAACTCACGCCGGAAGTGGGTTAATGCCTCGCTGTCGGTTGGGTATTCGCGCGCGGGTAGCAGGCGAATGGAATCGGCTTGTTCAATCGAGCGTTGGGATTCTGGATCATAGCTGCGAATGGTTTCAATTTCATCATCAAACAGTTCAATTCGTTGCGGTAGTAAAGTTCCCGTTGGGAACATATCCAGCACAGAACCGCGTAGCGCAAACTGGCCCGGGCTGATGGCTTGTTCCACCGCTTCATAGCCGGAGTCCAGCAAGGTTTCGCGGAATTTTTCCAAATTTAGTTTTTGCCCGGTATGCAGGGAAATGCTGCGTCCGAGGATATAATCCAGTGGCGCGATTTTTTGCAGTAGGGTATTAATCGGAAGAAGCACAATGCCCTTTTTCAAGCGCGGCATACTCGCCAGTGCCGCAAGCCGGGCAGAAACAATATCCGGATGTGGGGAGTAGGGGTCGTAAGGCAGGGTTTCCCAGTCGGCAAAATGCAGAATTGGCAAGTCATCCCCTGCCAACAGTCGCAGGTCGCGTTCGAGCAGGTTTGCCCGGCGGCCATTGGCTGTTATAACTAGAAACGGCCGGTCGGCATGGGTTGCAGCATTTACAATTGCCAGCGCTATGGCGCTGCCATAAAGTCCCTGCCATATATGCTGGCCGCTGCGCGCCAGTGGTGGTGAACTGATCAGTGCCATTTTAAAATTCAGTCACCGGCAGAAATAGGTACGGTTATGAACCGGTAAATTAGCACTAGAGCGGTAGCACCGGCCAGCAAGCTAGCCCACCAGGGTATTCCAAAACCAGCGGGTAGGGTGCCGAAAATAATCGCAACAAAACCAACTGTCAGCGCATAAGGTAGTTGAGTTTGTACATGTTCTATATGATCGCAGCCGGTGGCCATGGAAGACATGATAGTGGTATCGGAAATGGGTGAGCAGTGATCACCCCAGACCGCACCGCCAAGCACTCCGGCAATGGTGGCGGCAAATAATGGTGCGTCTATTGGTTGGCTGATCCCGGATGCTTGCATAATGGCCAAGCTCAGCGGCACCACCAGTGGCATTAATATACCCATGGTGCCCCAACTGGAACCGGTAGCAAAAGCGGTTGCTGCCGCAAGTACAAACACCAGCGTTGGTAGCACCCAGGCTGGGAAGCCTTCACCCAGAAGTGCGACCAAGAAGTTTGCTGTGCCCAGGCTTTCTGTGGTTTTTCCCAAGGCCCAGGCTAGCAGTAAAATTGCCATTGCCATTAACATCACGCGCGCGCCCGAAAACCAGCTTTCTACTACATCTTCAAGCGTTAGTATGCGCTGACCTATGGATAAAATTGCGGCACTCAGCACTGCCAGCATTGAAGCCCACATCAGGGCTTTATAGGCGTTGGATGAGCCGATAATATCCTTTAGTGTATCGCCTTCACCAGTGGCAAAAAGCCCGCCTATTAAGCTGGTGATTAATACCAATATCGGAATAATGGCGTTGATTGAGCGTTGGGGTTTATCTGCCATTGGCTCAATTATGTCTGCGTTGGTAATTTTTGACTGATTGCCAGTGGCTTGAGTTAAAGCTAGGCGTTCCGCTTTCAGCATGGGGCCGAAATCCCGTCGGCCAAAGGCAATAAAGCCAACAAAAAGCAAAGTTAGTAATGGGTAAAAGCTATAGGGGATGGTGCGTAGAAAAATAATATAGGCAGACTCTGATGAGCCCCCGGACTTACTCAGAGCGTCACCAATATAGCCTACTTCGGCACCAATCCATGTGGTGATTATTGCAATGGCGGCAACCGGCGCTGCGGTAGAATCGACAATATAAGCCAGCTTGGCACGGGAAACATGAAAGCGATCCGTTACCGAACGCATGGTATTGCCAACCACCAGAGTGTTGGCATAATCATCAAAAAATATAGCCAGCCCAAGAGTATAGGTAGCAATTGTGGCGTGTCTTGCGCTATCTGCCCAGCGCACAATGTGATTAACGATGCCTTGCATGCCGCCATTACGGGAGATAATGCCGACCATACCGCCGACCATCAGGGAAAATAGGATAATGGCCGCTCGATCGCTGTCAGCTAAAGCCCCAAGGATATACTTTTGGAAGGTATCCAGTAGTCCGCTCCAGATGGCGGAAAAATCACCGCCATTAATCGCCCAGGCACCGACCCAAACTCCGGCAAACAGGGCAGGGATAACCTGTTTAAACCAGAGGGCAAAAAAAATGGCCAATAAAGGTGGCAATAGCGAAATCCAACCGGCATGTGGCAGTTGTACTTCAGACACCTCAACTGCAAAGGCGGGTGTTAGCACAGCGCAGAGACTGAGCAGGAGTGTGATGTGCAAAACGCGGGTTTTTAGATTCATTATTAGGCTATCGCGGCGTTTTTTAAGTGTTTAACTGCAAGAGTAGTTCCTCAACAGCTGCTAAAAAACGCTGTTGATAGGGTTTGCGAATTTTTTCACTGAGCATTGTTAGTTGATACCAAGAAGTTTCTAGGGTTTCGAATTCTTCGGCCAGTGGTATGCGAGCCACTTCACCGGACAGATTGTTGGCCAAGCGTTTAATTTGCATATCCATGCGTGCTTGCTTTTCGGCTTTTGGTGATTCCAGTCCGGCGAGATATTCCAGAGTTAAACATAAGTCACGATACTGGTTTTTGGTTTGTTCGCTGGCATCAAGTGCTGGATCAAGATCAGCGGATTTTTGCTGTTGCTGGATTTCTTGAAATCGTTGGTCGAGAAGTTTGTCAATGCGAGTTGTGGCTGTTTCCTTGGGCCATTTTTTAACAGTCGCTGCAAGAGCGACATCGGCATTATCGGGCTGTGTAGATAGTTTTTCCTGCAGTTTCATTAGTAGCGTATCTTTAAGCTGCCAGTTTTTGCGCTGCAGCAGGCGTTGTTGTCTGCCTGCATCTTCTAGTCCCTGATGATACAAGTCCTGAGCCGCTTGAAAACGCTGCCTAAGCTTATGCTCGTGGCGTAAAGCAGGACCACCCTGTTCCTGCCAGTCTTGCTGTAATGCTTGAAACTTGCCACTGTGGTTGCTTAATTCAATGGCGGGTAGTTTTGCAAGGTCTTCGAGCTGGGTGCAACACGCTTTCAATAGTGCTAACTGCTGGAGATCGGCTTCTTTCTCAGCAGTTTGCTGGTCAGCCTGTTGCTTGAACAAGGGGTCAAGATGGCCGCGGAAAATTTCCCACATCGGTTGCTCTTTTTTGCGACTACCATTGCCGGCCGCTTGCCATTGTCGCTGTAGTTGTTTCGCCTGATTAATAGCCTGTTGCTGATCTTCGACATGCGCAAGTTGCTCGGCCTGGCGGATCAACCGGGATTTTTCAGTGGCTATTTTTTCAAACTCAGAACCGATAGAAACTTGTAATTGATCAAGTTGGGCACGAATAACTTTAGCTGTTTTTCCGCGCTGTTTCGCGGGAATTTTATCCAGTTCACGGATGGCCATTCGTAGTTTTCTTTGCTGCTGTATTAATGCAGAGGTGCTGGCTTCTTCAGCCTCCAATAGTTGTTTGCCATCGGCTAGTAGTTGCCGGTCTTCGCGTAGATGTTCGCCCTGAATCTCGTGGCGTTTTTCAAGAAAAGGCTGGATAAGTTTGAATGCCAAATCACAGGTTTGATTAAATTCCCGCCACAGACTGGCAGGCGCGTGAAAATACTTATCACCCGGCAGTTGCTCGCTGGCTTCCAATTGCTGCCATTTTTTGCGTGCATCAGAAATGCTGTTTTTCACCGCATCCGGGTGCAGGTCAACGGTAGATATGGACTGTAACTGGATAATCATTTCGCTGCGAATTTTATTATTCGCCCAGTGTTGGTAATCGCGTAATGCTTTGACTTTTCCATGTAACCTTGACTGGCGACCTTCGAGGGCCGGAAGCAAGGATTTTGCCATGCGATTTTTACGCAAAGAAGAGAGTTGCTTGCGGATTGATTGTAATAATTCCACTGCTTGCTTGAGCGCCACCGCATCAATGCTGACGGCTAATTTGTCCTGTGCAGTGCGAACATTCTCGACAGCAGCGTCGGCTTCTGTCTGTCGCTTCGCCTGTACTTCTACGCGTTCTGCAGCGCGTGCTTTGGCTTGTTTTTCCTGCAATCGTTTGTCGTGGTCTGCTTGTAGTTCTTTTAGTTCAGACTCGCTTGGTTCTGGCGGTACTACAGGAGTGATTTCTTCGGTGTGAGGCTCGGTTTCGGTATCTACAACTACAGTTTCCCTGATGGCGCTACCGTCAGCCGTAGTTGTGATAGTAGCTAATAGCGTTTTATAGCGTTGTTGTAGCGCTGGTGTAGTTGCTGTTTTTAAGGCTTGCCACTGTGCTTGTAGTGCGGCGGGTTCAGGGTGTACGCCGCTGCTGGCGGCCTTGAGCATGCGTTCTAACTGTAGGCAAATATCTTTTGCTTGATGGTCTGCGGTTTCTGCAGGGTTGAGATTAGCGAAACCAAGCAGCCGTTTCTGGATAATTTGATACAGTTTTTTATCCCGGGTGCGGATCGCTTTCGCCACTCGCTCTAAGGTGGATGTTTGCTTGATTCGACTGACAGCGACTTGCCTTACACGGGTATCACTCTCACTAATAGCAATATCGCCTAACAGACCATTAGCGTTGATTTGTTCAATAGCTGCCAAGCGTACATCTAAGCTGGTGGCTTTTTTCGCCAGCGTTTCGATTTCTTTCGCGCCCGCATGGGTAGTCAGATAGCTTGTGACCAGAGATTTTTCGATGCTGAGAAAGCGCAAGCCTTTGAGAATATGCTGACTCAACTGGGTTTTTAGTTTTTCAAAAAATTGGGATTGCTCTGGCTCTTCAGTGTGGATAGCTGGTGGTAACGAATTGAATCGTTCAAGCATAAACTCAAAACGCTTTAGCGGGTCAGGCGCCTTATTGCTGGTTAGGCGTTTAAGTGCTGCCAGACGGACCTGATAATCAGGATCCGAACTGATGATACCGGGTAGGGCATTCCATAAGCCCTGGTCGTTATCTTTGCTTACGCTTTGTAAGCGCTTTTCAAGTTTGCGGGATTCCCAGTTGGGTTTGAATATCTTTGCTTTCCAGCTCATTTTGATTATCCGGATTTAATCGAGTATTGGTTTTAAAGGGTAATTTCGTGTAATTATAATGTATCCGCGTGGGTATTTATGCCTAAGCGTTAAGCAATTTTTCTAAGGCACTGCTGCAACTCATTAAGCTGTAAAGAAGCATCCTCAATGGTTAATAATTTCCGCATATTGGCTGCCAGAATTTCCACACTTAGAGGGTTTTTAACCCCAGCATAGCCATGCAGATACCAGTTTATATGTTTTCTGGCAATGCGTACGCCATTATCTGGGCCATAAAATTCATGCAGTGCTTGAATATGACCCAACATAACCCGGCTAAATGTTTCACTATCCGGTGGCGGTAAGTGTTTTCCGGTGGCAAGATAATGGTGGATTTGCTGAAATACCCAGGGGTTGCCATGGGCAGCGCGGCCAATCAATAAACCATCTGCGCCGGTTTCTTTCAATACCATTTTGGCTTTTTCTGGCGTGTTGATATCACCGTTCGCCAGTATTGGTATGTTGACGGCTTTTTTAACCTGCCGGATGCTATTGTATTCCGCATAACCCTTGTATTTTTGCGCCCGGCTACGGCCATGAATCGCCAGTGCCTGAATTCCGCAGTGCTCTGCAATTGTGGCTATTTCAACTGCGTTATTATGCGTTGCGCTCAGTCCTGTACGAATTTTCAGGGTTACCGGTATTTCAACAGCATTTACCACCGCTGTAAGAATTCTCTCTACCAACTTAGGGTCTGCAAGTAGGGCAGAGCCCGCCATTTTTTTACACACTTTTTTGGCCGGGCAGCCCATGTTGATATCAACAATTTGAGCGCCAATATCACGATTATAGCGAGCGGCATCTGCCATCACCTCAGGATCAGTGCCTACAATTTGAACAGCTATGGGTTCGGATTCGCCGCGGTGGTCGGAACGCCATCGGCTTTTTTTGGTATGCCGCAATTCGGGGTTTGAAGTCACCATTTCTGAAACGGTATATGCCGCGCCTAATGTATTACAAAGCTGCCGGAAGGGACGGTCAGTTACCCCGGCCATGGGTGCCAGACCTGCAAGGCCGGACCATTTCCATTGACCTATTTGCATCAAGTTGTGTTAGCTCAGGGCGCTAAAGATTTGATAACCGGCAACCCATGTGCCGATGGCTGAACCTAACTGGGCAAAGAAGAACACCAGCAAAACCCGAGTGACGGGATTTCTGAACCAGCCTTTGATTGAGGTAACATCATCGCGTAACTTTTCAAATTCTTCAACTTTAAGTTTGCGAATCCATGCCTCAACCAGACCGGTCACCATGCCAGCGCCCACAGCAGGGTTTAATGATGTCAGCGGTGCGGCAATAAACGCGCTAAGGATGGTCAAAGGGTGACCGCGGGCAATGGCTGTGCCCAGGGCTGAAAATGTTCCGTTGATAATCACCCACAGGCCGACCAATTTCCAACCCAGTTCAGGTTGGCGGGAAAAACCAATAGCAAAGCCGGAAATGACTAGAGCGCTAATCAACCACGGAATAATTTTCGGCCATTTTGCTGGTTTGGGTAGCGTATCAAGGCGATCAATAGTGGTCTGTGGGTCTTGCTGGTCATCAGTTAAGTACCGATTCATTCCGGCCATATGTCCGGCTCCGATAACCACCAGCACTTTCTTGTCTTCGTTAGTGTCCTCATCAGCGCTGGTGCTTGTGGAGTTCAGCAGGCGCAAACGAGATGCCATGTATTCATCGCGTTCTGCAATAAGGCTATGGAATATTTCCGGTGATTGCTCGGCAAACTCGGAAAAAGTAGATTCTAGGATATCCCCCTGTTTCAGATTTTCAATATCTTCTTCGGAAATTTCATCCTTGCTGAACATACTTGCCACTAAACCTGAAAACAATACAAAACGCCGCCAGAAAGGGATTGAGCTATAGACGCGCTTGAGAGTGGTATTGAGATCGCGATCAATAATCTGCAACTGCGCGCCAGTGTCTTTACTGGCTTGAATGGCGGCAACCATTTCAGCACCCGGTTCAATTCCGAACTGATCTGCCAGTCGGCGTTGATAAGCGCCTAATGCAAGTGATGCCATCAACAGGCCAGCTTTGCGCTGACGCAAGATATCAAACAAATCCATTTGCCGCCAGCGTTGGTCACCACCGGTTAATGATTGATAGCGGGCATCACATAACTCGATAGCAACTACATCAAAGTCATTCTCATTAATTAAGCGTTTGACTTCTTCTGCACTGTTTTTTGAAACATGCGCGGTACCCAAAACGGTATATTCAATACCATCACGGTGGATAATTTTTATAGGTTCTTGGTTAGTGTTTTCAGATGTCATATTCATTTTGGTTCTGTTAAAAAGTTTAAAAAATATGTCTCTCGCAGAGGCGCAAAGAACGCAGAGGAAAACATGTTGTAATTACTCAATAAGACGGTTAATTGTGCTCTTTATACCACCTTTTGTTAAATGTTTGCGGAATTTAAACAGTTTACCTAAATGCAGATTGTTTAGACTCCCTATCTTATTCTCACCCATGTTTTGACTTCCCTTTGCGTTCTTTGCGCCTTTGCGAGAGTAAAAATAAAAGCTTTTCGCTGGTGCTGTCTAAATCCACAGCCTAGGTTCCTGGTTCTGGTTTTTGAACAGCGGTTATTACCAACTTATTTTCGAAAAACACGCTGTAATCTTGATAGTCCCAACGAGTAATTGGTGGGTCACCAATTGCTGGGTGTTCTTTCAGAGGGCTGCCATGTTGTTGGCGCACTTGCTGTTGAGTTAGACCATTTTGCGGCAAGCCCGGCAGTTCCTCGCTGGTGAGCATATCCGGCATGCGCAGTACATCTGCCTGGGAATTGTTCGGGAACAGGCTGAAACAGAGTGTAAAAAATGTTACTAAAATGATGTTGAGTTTTATCTGTCTGTATTCATTCATAATAAATGAGCTCATAATTTGCTAGTCGGTGGAGGCATATTATACGCATCAGTGTGAGCTATTGTAGTTATTCAGAAAACATACTCAGAGCCTGGGTATAGGCCAGATAACGTGACTTGGGTAGAATGCCAGCATCTAGGGCATCCTTTACACCGCAATCGGGTTCGTGAGTATGCAGGCAATTGGAGAATTTACAGTCAGCTGCCCATTGCTCGAATTCAATAAATCCTTGTTGCAGTTCACGCGCTGACATTGACCATAGGCCAAATTCCCAAACCCCAGGTGAGTCGATAATCTGGCCGCTTTCGGGCAAAAAATACAGGGTGGTTGCGGTGGTTGTGTGTTTGCCCTTCTGGGTGGCATTGGAAATGGTGCGGGTCTGTAATTCCCGGCCTGGGAAAATAGTGTTAATTAATGAAGATTTTCCAACCCCTGACTGACCAACCAAAATACTACACTTATCATTCAGAGCAGCCTCCAGGCTATCAGCGCCTGCTGGAGATTTACAGGAAGTTTGAATAACCGGGTAGCCAAGCGAGTGCAGGTAGTCAAATTGAATTTGCATGCGCTCACTAATTTCAGGTTGCGTGGCTTTGAGATCGGTTTTGTTGAAAACCAGTAGGGCTTTTAAATTCAGGTTTTCTACTGCCACCAAATAACGATCCAGTAAGTGTGAGGGTGGCGATGGGTATGGACAAACCACAATAACAATCTGATCGAGATTGGCAGCTACGGCATGTTTGCGTTGCCGGGCGTCACCGCGATAGAAACAACTGTGTCGTGGCAGAATTTTTTCCAGGCTTGCCTGTTTGACCTGATAGTCGGCTTTAATCAGAATGTTGTCACCACAAAGCGGTCGCCCTAATTGACGGCGATAACGGCATTCCAGCAGTTCGCCATTTTCTGTACGCACAACACCATGACTACCGTAGGAGGTGATTACCTGAGCTTGAATTATATCTGCTTGAATTATATCGCTCATGCTAACGCGCTTGTAAGTGTAAATTGCATGGGGATCAATTTCTGAGAATATTAGCAGTAGGCTCTGGTATAGTTTCAGATTGCCTTACGCTGATGATGAAAAAATGCCTGAACAAAATAAACAACTCCGTCTTATTTGGATTGATCTGGAAATGACCGGTCTGGACACAAATTATGACCGCATCATAGAAATCGCCACCATTGTAACGGATTCTGAATTAAACGAGCTGGCAACCGGGCCAGAACTTGCGATTTCTACGCCCTTATCTGCCTTAGATGCCATGGATGCGTGGAATACCCGTCACCATCGGGATTCCGGTTTGTGGGACCGTTGTGTTGAATCTGATATATCTACCAATGATGCAGAGCAGGCGACATTGGCATTTCTTGCCGATTGGGTAGCGCAAGGTGCCTCACCGATGTGTGGCAATAGTATTTGTCAGGATCGGCGGTTTTTATCGCGGTTGATGCCGGAGCTTGAAGCTTGGTTTCATTACCGTAACCTCGATGTCAGCACGCTGAAAGAATTAGCCAGTCGTTGGTCTGCGGATATTCTTCCGGGTTTTAGCAAAGACAATAAACATGAAGCACTTTCTGATATTCGTGAGTCGATTAAAGAATTGCAGTTTTACCGGCAATTTATGGGGCGATTAGGTGGGATTTCTTGAGTGTAAATACCGCTCCTAGCAGGGTAGCATTTGCTTAATTAAAATTCAGATCATTTTGACGCTTGAACATGGGGCTGAAAAGTTTTTAAAAACAGACTGGAATGGTTAATTTTCGGTGTGATCTCTGCTTAAAATATCACCCCGAAAGACAGTAATTATCTTGCAAACGGGGTGCTTTCCTGTTATTAATAGACACGGTTTAACAGTAATTTAATAAATTCGTTATTATTCGGTAACATCGCTTTTAGAACAATAAAGTGAAGCCGGTAAGATTTACTAGTGATATCAGTCATATACAGGGAGACATCAGAATGACTAGCAGCAAAAATGCAAAAAAGAAGGCACTTTGGCGGATTTCCCCGCTGCCCTTCGCCATCGCACTCGCACTTTCCGTAGCCCCGGTTTGGGCACAGGATGAAGATGCAGCAGAAGACGCAGCTGAGGAAGTAATAGAGGTAGCAGAAGAAAAAGCTGCTGATCTTGGTCGTATTGAAGTAACAGGCTCACTGATCAAGCGTGCAGATTTTACTTCAACTTCACCCGTTCAAATCATAAACGCTGAGGCTATGGCGCGGGTTGGGCAACTTGAAATAGCTGATATTCTACAAGGAAACACGATAGCTGCAGGTTCAACACAGTTGAACAATCAGTTCAGTGGCTTTGTAATTCAAGGTGGCACAGGTGTGCAGACACTTAATTTGCGTGGTCTAGGCTCCAGTCGGACATTGGTCTTATTGAATGGTGGTCGAGTGGGTGGCAGTGGTACTCGCGGTCAAGTTCAAGCCCTCGATTTAGCTATTCTGCCTGAAATTGCAGTGCAGCGTGTTGAGCTTTTGCTCGACGGTAGCTCTTCAATTTATGGTTCTGATGCGATTGCAGGTGTTGCCAACATCATTACACGGCGTCAGGTTGATGGCTTTGAATTTAATGCATTAACAGAATTACCAGAAGGTGGTGGTGGCGAACTCGTTCGTGCGGCATTAATTACTGGTTGGAATTCAGATAAAGGTAGTGCAACACTTTCAGCGCAATGGCAATATCGTGAAGCTCTGACAATTGGGGATCGTGATTTTTTGAGTTGCTCTCAGCCTTTGTTCCGAGATGCGGCGGGTAATTTAATTGATAGGGAAGATAGGTCAATTACTGCTGGCACCGCAATTTCTGGCTGTACGGATCTTTATAACAATACAGTAATTGATGGGTTTACGGGAGATCGTTATATACCATCACCAGATGGAGTAACAATCGGACCATTCCCGGGTTATCGTCCACGCCAAAACGGTCGCTACGACGACCCCGGTGGTGTAGCGTTTTATGAAGATGTATTTACTGAAACCTTTACGAGGGCTGCGTCTGTAATTAATCAACAGGAACGTTTTAATGTATATGCAACCTTTGATTATGCTTTCGACTTCTTGGGAGGAGTAGATTGGAGCGCGGATGTCCTCTATAGCAATCGTAAAACCTCTACAGTCGGTTTCCGTCAATTCTTCCCGTGGGTTGGAAGTTCTCAGTTCAGACCATATGCGGATGATCCGGACTACAATCCGGGTCTAGCAGTGTCACGGCCGGTAATGCCGTATCCCTCCAATACAGATGTTGAGGTGGACTTTTTCTATGTCACATCTGGTTTACAAGGTTTATTACCAACAGATAGTTACTGGAGTTGGCAGCTGAACGCATCCTATTCTCGCTCTGATGGTAGTTACACGCGTAATTCCATTCTACGTTCCAGATCGGCGGATGTATTCGATGGTGGTGGAGCAAACGCCCCAAGGGTTAATTACTTTGATCCGGCAATCTTGAGTGGCGCAAACATGGCTGCCTTAGTAAGAGCAGTCGGTGTTAATCAAACAGGTAATACTGTTTATGATGAGTTTCTGACCAATGCTATTATTACAGGTGACCTATTTGAACTGCCTGCAGGTACAGTAGGCGTCGCGGGTGGTCTTGAGTATCGTACTTTTAGTATTGACGATCAGCCTAGTCAAGAGTCGCGGGAAGGTGATCTGTGGGGTGAGTCTTCAGCGTTGGTTACCAAAGGTACCAATACAGTTAAAGAAGCATTTGTTGAATTAGAAATTCCGCTACTAGCAGGGCTTCCTGGAATCGAAGAGTTGACACTTAATGTTTCTGCACGAACCTTCGACTACGATGTTGGTGGTAGTGATAGCGTCTGGAAAGCAGGCCTAGGTTGGCGTGTAGTTCCAAGCTTTCTGGCTCGTGCAACTGTCGGTACATCCTATCGTGCCCCCGCTTTGTTCGAACTGTTTTTAGGTGATCAAACAGGATTTGTTGGGCAGGCAGGTATCGACCCATGTATTAATTGGGGCGATAGTGTTAATGATAACATTCGTGCTAATTGTGCTGCCGCAGGTATTCCTGACGACTATCAAGGGGTTGGAGCGTCCGCCACGGTGGTTTCTGGTGGTGGTGCGGCTAACCTGAATTCTGAGACATCAGACGCGTTTACTTTTGGCTTAGTTTGGACACCCGAATTTACTGATTTAAGTATCGCGGTTGACTATATTGATATCACAGTAAATGACCAGATAGCACAACTTGGTGCAGGCGCAATTGTTTCGGGCTGTTACGGTGGTGAGAATTTCCCGAATGCATTTTGTGGTTTGCTTGATCGTGAACCAGCCAATGCCCTATCCCCGTTTATCATAACAGAGGTTAGGGACAGCTACCTTAATGTCAATGAGCAGATTTATAGAGGCATTGACCTCAATGTTGTCTGGAATAAAGATCTCGATTTTGGTCAACTTGAAGTTGCTATCCAAAGTACCTGGAATCTTGAAAATGTCCGTCGGTTGTTCGACCCAGGTGAAGTTGAAGGCTTTGAAACTATAGATAGTGTAGGTACTATTGGCAGTCCGGAAAATGTCACAAACTTTAGAACGAGTTTTAATTGGCAAGACTGGATCTTCAACTATGCCATTCAGTATATTGCGGAAACCGACAACTCGCCATTTGTAGATGAAGAAACTACTTATTTTGGTTTCGAACCGGCATTTAGAGACATCACTATGGAAAGAGCTTTCTTCCAAACTATCTCGGTGATGTATCAGCAAACCGATTGGGATGTCTTAGTAGGCATCAACAACTTGTTTGATGAAGAGCCTGATACTGTATCGGGTGGTGTAGCTGCGCGTAGAGGCAATGTGCCAGTCGCTGCTACTCAATATGATTATTTGGGTCGCCGATTATTCGTGCGCTTCAACTATCGTTGGCAGTAAGCTAGTATCCTAGGAAATAATAACAAACGGCGCTTCGGCGCCGTTTGTTTTTGATATTTATTTAGTCATTAAATCCAATCAACTATTTTCATATTTTATTAACACATTTAAATTAAGGACTTTCATATGCGATTTAAATTACGATGCTTTTTTCTTGTTATTGTATTGACTGTGTTTTCAGCTAGTATAATAGCTAAGCCGATACCCGTTGATTCATTTGCACGGCTTCCAGCTATTCAATCAGTCTCAATGAGTTCTGATGGCTCTTTGTTAGTGGCCTTGGTGAATGCTCCTGGGTCTGATTACAAAGAGACGGCGCTAGCTACCTGGGATCTTAACAATCTTTCCAGTGGGCCTGTAATCACACCCAGTGGCAAAAACATGAAGTTTGTCAGAGCTAATGCGCTGAAGGCTGGGAAGGTTCTAGTTACCGCTCGACAGGAGTGGTCTGGGCCGCTTGAAGGCTGCGGAGAAGGGAAACGCCTAGGATCCACCGCAACATTCGTTTCTAAGAATTATTTAACAGATGCAAAACACACAGATTTCGCTGAAGCTTTTGTTTCGGGTTTTAGTCGACACGGAGTGAGCAAGTCAATCGAGAAATGTCTGGAAATTACAGGCAGCGCTAGACTGGTAAGTAACTTACCTTTAGACCCAAACAATGTAATTATTCAGCGTGCACATGGGGCG
The DNA here is from genome assembly GCA_021648125.1 of Lysobacterales bacterium. Taxonomy (GTDB): domain Bacteria; phylum Pseudomonadota; class Gammaproteobacteria; order Xanthomonadales; family SZUA-36; genus SZUA-51. The sequence continues at coordinate 83,147 of JAKITK010000003.1, read as the reverse complement.
AATTTACAAAGTGACTATTTTCTTTATGACCTTCAAACCGAGAAAACAAAATTACTACTTCGTGGCGGTCGTCATGCAAGGCCAGGTTTATTCCACCCGCGCGATGGTAAAGTTTTGGTCCGAACTCAGACAGAGCCTCTGAGCTCAACTGAATATGAACAAAATATATTGATTTACGATGACAAAACTGATGCATTTCAGGTGCATGATAAATTAACCACAAAATTAAGCGATCGTTATACTGTTTCGGTGGTTGGAATAGATGATGCAACGGGTCATTTTTATGTGCTTACTGACATGTTTAGTGAGCAAACCCAAGCGTGGATGTATGACCCTAAAACACGTAGTTTTGCTAGCGAACACCTAGTGGCGCATCCAAAATATGGTATTTCCAGATTAATATTTGGTTCTCAACCGAGCAATTTTAATCAATTAATAGGTTTTTCAGTCTCAGGGCCTAGAACTATTACGACTTTTGTTGAACCAAAAATGCGCGCTATTCATGAGGGTTTAAAACAATCATTCAAAGATCAGTCCGTCAGTATTTCAAGTTACAATGATGATCTTTCCAAAGTGTTATTTATTACGGACAGTGGTAGTCATCCACCAGCTTATCATTTACTGCTAGATGGCAAGCAGGTACAAACATTAGGTAGGCAACGACCTTGGATTGACAGCAAAGATATCGGCACACAAAAATGGGTAACCTACACAGCCCGGGATGGCTTAGAAATACCTGCTATTCTTGACTTACCAGCGGGCTGGAGTAAAAGTGACGGGCCTCTACCAACAATCATTAACCCGCACGGTGGACCGTGGGCGCGTGACAGAATGGGTTGGGATTTTTCAGGCTGGGTTCCCCTTTTGACATCGAATGGTTACGCTGTTTTAAGACCACAGTATCGGGGTTCTGCTGGCTTGGGTAGGAAGCTCTGGATAGCAGGTGATGCTGAGTGGGGCAAAGCCATGCAAGATGATAAAGATGATGGTGCTAAATGGCTAGTTAGTCAGGGAATTACCGACCCTGATCGTATTGCGATATTCGGATACTCCTATGGTGGTTTTGCAGCTGCAGCTGCAGTAGTAAGGCCAAATAGCCCATATCAATGTGCTATCTCCGGTGCTCCTGTGACAAATCTTGCAAAAATAGGCAACACCTGGAGCAGGAACAGGTTACAGCGTATATTACAGGGCACCACCGTGAAGGGAATGGACCCTATGCGCAATACAGATAAAGCCAATATTCCGGTTTTATTATTTGTTGGTGACCGCGATGTGCGTACTCCCTCATGGCATGCTAAAGACTTTTATAAAGCTGTGAAAGGAACTGTGCCGGCTAAACTAGAAATAATTGAAGACTTACCTCACTCGTTCCCTTGGTATTACCGGCATCAAGTAGAGATGTTGACTATGATTGGTGATTATCTAGAAAACGATTGCGGCCCTGGCGGCTTGTAATAGTACAAATAGTGCGAGGGACGGTAGCTTAAGCTACCGTCCCTTTCTATTTAAGCTTGGCTAAATCCAGCCAAGTATCCACTACAGTATCGGGATTGAGCGATATACTCTCAATTCCTTCTTCTAACAACCAAGCGGCAAGATCCGGGTAATCTGACGGCCCCTGGCCGCATATGCCGATATATTTCCCTTCAGCCTTACAGGCTTTAATAGCCATCGATAACATGGCTTTAACTGCCGGATTGCGTTCATCAAATAGATCAGCGATCAGCCCTGAATCACGGTCGAGTCCAAGCGTGAGTTGAGTCATATCATTGGAACCAATCGACATGCCATCAAAGTGTTCAAGAAATTCAGTAGCCAGCAGGGCATTTGATGGTAATTCGCACATCATAATAATCTTTAAATCGTGTTTGCCGCGTTCAAGACCAAATTTACGCATTACTTCAATTACGGCTTTGCCTTCATCTACTGTACGCACAAAGGGAACCATGGCCCAGACATTGCTTAGTCCCATTTGCTCGCGAACCTTGCGCATTGCCCGACACTCTAATTCGAAACAATCTTGAAATTCACTCGAAACATAGCGGGAAGCACCGCGAAAACCCAGCATCGGGTTTTCTTCTTCTGGCTCATACCGTTGTCCGCCAATCAGATTGGCATATTCATTAGATTTAAAGTCGGATAAGCGCACAATTACAGGGTTTGGAGCAAACGCGGCAGCAATCATGCTGATGCCTTCTGCAAGGCGTTCTACATAATACTCAACAGGCCCTGCATAGCCGCAGATACGGGCATCAATCTCGGCTTTTACTTCGCTGCTTTGATCGGTATATTCAAGCAATGCGCGTGGGTGGATGCCGATCATTCGATTAATAATAAATTCAAGCCGTGCCAAACCAACGCCGGCGTTGGGGATCTGACTGAAACCAAAGGCTCTATCAGGATTGCCGACATTCATCATTACTTTAAGTGGGGCCGGTGGCATATCTTTAAGTTCATGTCGTTGGATTTCAAAATCCAGTAGCCCGGTATAAATAAAACCGGTATCACCTTCGGCGCAGGAGACGGTTACTTCGCTGCCATTTTTAATGGCGCTGGTCGCATTGCCGCAACCAACGACCGCCGGCACGCCCATTTCACGGGCAATAATGGCTGCATGACAGGTACGGCCACCACGATTGGTAACAATGGCGGAAGCCAGTTTCATTACCGGTTCCCAGTCCGGGTCGGTCATGTCTGTAATCAGTACATCGCCGGCTTTTACCTGATCCATTTGCGCAATACTGGCTATCACCCGGGCCCGACCCTGGCCAATTTTCTGGCCAATACTGCGACCCTCGCAAATTATTTCTGAATGGGTTTTGATTTTATAGCGTTCTATCGTTTGCCCAGAACGGCTGTTAACAGTTTCCGGACGAGCCTGAACGATATATATCTTGCCGCTGTTACCGTCCTTGGCCCACTCAATGTCCATCGGCCGCTGGTAGTGCTTTTCAATAACCAGAGCCTGGCGTGAAAGCTCTTCGATTTCCTCATCGACAAGGCAAAATTTGTTGCGATCGTTTTCTTCCACTGCGACCGTTTCAACCCCGGCATCTGCCGCATACACCATTTTGATGGCTTTGCTGCCACGGTGGCGACGCAAAATGGCGGGGCGATTGGCTTCTAGCGCTGGTTTGTATACATAAAATTCATCAGGATTAACAGCACCTTGAACAACCGTCTCACCAAGGCCCCAGGACGCGGTTACAAAGATGGCATCGTTAAATCCGGATTCGGTATCAAGGGTGAATAAAACCCCGCTGGCGCCGATGTCAGAACGCACCATCAGTTGAATTCCGGCAGATAGCGATACATCCTCATGCGCAAAACCCTGATGAACTCGATAGGAAATAGCCCGATCGTTATACAAGGATGCAAAAACCTCCCGGATTTTATCCAAGACATCATCAATGCCGCGGACATTCAGGTAAGTTTCCTGCTGACCTGCAAAGGAGGCCTCAGGTAGATCCTCAGCTGTAGCGGAAGAACGCACCGCAACTGAAATGGGTTCCCCAGTATCTGTACCTGCCTGTTTTTCTAGTTGTTGGAATGCCTTGCGCACATCAGTTTCTAGTCCAGCGGGCAGGGGTGCTTCAATTATCCATTGCCGAATACTGTTGCCTGTTGCTTTAAGTGCTGATATGTCACTGACATCGAGTGTGTTGAGCCGCTGATCAATTCTTGGTTTCAGTCCCGCCTCTATTAAAAAATCCTGAAAAGCACTGGCAGTAGTGGCAAAGCCACCAGGTACGCTGACCCCCAGTTGGGTAAGTGCTGAAATCATTTCCCCAAGTGATGCGTTTTTCCCGCCGACTATCTCGACATCTTGCATGGTCAGTTCGCTCAGCCAAATAATATTTTTGCTCACATCGAACTCCCGATAAAGTAGACTGTTGCAATAATCAGCATATTTTACCGAGGATAGTGATGTTACGCACCGTTTTCTTTGTATCAGACGGCACAGGAATTACTGCAGAAACACTTGGGCACGCACTGCTGACGCAATTTGCAGGGCTGGAATTTCAACAATTTCGACTTCCCTTTATTGATACTAAAGAAAAAGCCCGTGAAGCTGTGGCTAAAATCAACCAGCAGGCTGAGAGTGATGGTAGCTGTCCGCTAGTATTTACCACCATGATTAACACCGCGCTTGCGGGAATCATCGCTGGTGGGCAATGTAAGGTGTTCGATTTGTTTTCTGAATTTATCCAGCCCATGGAGAAGCAACTGGGCGTTCAGGCTCAGCCCAATGTTGGGGCAGCGCACAGTAACAGTGATACAGAGCGCTATGAAGCGAGGATGGAGGCCACCAATTATGCGCTAACTCATGATGATGGTATGAACATCAATTTCGACAACGCCGACCTTATCCTGGTGGGGGTTTCGCGTTCCGGGAAAACCCCGACTTGCCTGTACCTGGCGCTACACTTTGGAATTAGAGCGGCAAACTATCCGCTGACAGATGATGATATGGATGCCAGTCAATTACCCAAGTTTTTACTTCAAAATAAAAGCAAACTAGTGGGCTTAACCATTGATCCTGAACGGCTTTCACAGATTCGTATGACGCGGAAACCAGATAGCCGTTATTCTTCGTTACGCCAATGTCGCTATGAAGTGGAAAGTGCTGAAAGCCTGTTACGACTCGCTGGAGTATTCATTATGCGTACAACCAATAGCTCGGTAGAGGAAATTGCCAGTCGCATTGTGTCAGAGAAAAATATGCAGACACCACATTTTTGATATTATTAGCGCATGGTACAATTTTCTCCAAGCTATCAAACGCAACTTGATAACGATGCAGACAGTTTGTCTGAACTGCAGGCTAGCCTGTATCGACATTTCATTATGTTACTGCCGACTGATGTCAAAGCGGGTCAGCGTTATCGTTCAGTGACTGGTAGCGGCCCGGATTTGTGGTTGAATTTTTTAGAGTGTCACAAATATACCGATTTTTTGCGATTGACACATAAATTTATCGCCTCTTCTGATGCTGCAGAAGACTCACCCAACGCTCATATACGCATTTATCATGATGCCCGTGTGGCAGAAGTCACCTCATTTAGCAATCTGCAGGGTATCCGTCGCTACTCCGGCCCCTGGTTACCTGCCCGGCATGTTTATCATCGTCAATATAAACAGAATCGTGCGTTATTAAAATGGCTGGAGTATTTGCATGAGCTCGGGCACAGTTCCGATTCGTTGAAGTTGTATTCAGCTAATGAGAAAGTAACGCTGGCTATTGGCAGTGATGCCGTTGGTGCTGTTAAGAAAATTACAGATTACTAGCTCTGGCTGAGGCGCACAGAAACACACTCTAATTCACCTTGTTGTCATCCTCTCGCATGCAGAGACCCAGTTTTGCTGCCGATTTGTCGAACCCGAGGGTGCGATTTCTCTTCGAGAAAAGCATATAAAAAAGCCCAGCTCAAAGAGGTGATAGGTTTGGTGGTTGGTTGGCGAGGGGATTGACTCAGGCCATCCATGGCCTTCGCCCTTCGGGCTTTTCGCTTTGCTCAAAGTCCAAATCGGCTGTTCTGCCGATTTGTCGAACCCGAGGGTGCGATTTCTCTTCGAGAAAAGCATATAAAAAAGCCCAGCTCAAAGAGCTGGGCTTATTTATATGCGTCCCCAAGGGGATTCGAACCCCTGTTGCCGCCGTGAAAGGGCAGTGTCCTAGGCCTCTAGACGATGGGGACCTTGAACTGTTTTTTAACTTGGTGGAGCTAGGCGGGATCGAACCGCCGACCTCTACACTGCCAGTGTAGCGCTCTCCCAGCTGAGCTATAGCCCCGGGAAAGGAAGCGTATGATAGGCAAACAGGCTCAAACTGTCAAACAATTTTCGTCTTTTTTATCGAATTATTCAAGCAAAGCCTGATTTTTGCTTAGATAGATGCCCCTAAGCGTAATATAAGGGCTCTGAAGCTGTAAACAGGCCGCTAAAGGAGGGTGTTTAATGGTATTCTGGCCGTCGTGAATAATTTCTCATAGCCTAACCTTTTTGGAGAGCTCTTAATGCGTTTTACCTATTTAAAGTTTGTATTGGTCGGTTTTTTGCTGATATTTAACACGCCTTTGCTTGCCACTGAGGAAGCGGACGCCGAAGTGGATGTTGAAGAAACACCTAAATGGGATGTTTCCAATCCTCCCGGTGAATGGAAAGCCATCACTATCGATACTCGGGAAACCACATGGTCGGATGTGGATGTATCGCCGGATGGTAAAACATTTTTGTTTGATATGCTCGGCGATATATACCGTGTTTCAATTAAAGGCGGGAAAGCAAAAGCAATCACTGCGGGTATTGAATGGAATTACCAAGCAAAATTTAGCCCGGATGGAAAAAGCATTGTTTTTATCTCCGATCGTGCTGGCGGCGATAATGTTTGGGTGATGGATGTTGACGGGGAAAATCCCCGCGCCATCAGTGATGAGAAAGAACGCATTCTTCATAACCCTAACTGGAGCCCGGATGGTAACTATATTGCAGCGCGGAAAAGTTATACCTCAACCCGCAGCATTGCGGCGGGTGAAATCTGGATGTATCACAAGGGTGGCGGTGGTGGTGTCAAACTGGTTGAGCGTCCATTAGGGGCCAAAGATCAGAAAAATATCGCTGAGCCTGCTTGGTCCAGCGATGGTAAGTATTTGTATTACAGCCAGGACATCACCGCGGGTGCGCGCTGGGAATATAACAAAGACCCCAGCAAGCCCTTGTTCGGAATCAAGCGTCTGGAAATGGCGACCGGTGAAATTCAAACTGAAGAATCCCGCCCGGGTGGTGCTATTCGACCAGTGCCATCACCTGATGGAAAATACTTGGCGTTTGTCAGTCGGACTCCTGGTTTAAAAAGTGCCTTGATGTTAAAAGACTTAAACAGCGGGCTTGTTGTTAGCCTGTATGATAATTTAGATCGTGATTTACAGGAAACCAATGGCACCATGGGTAATACTTCAGCCTTTGACTGGCTTCCGGATTCAAAATCTTTACTGTTTTGGTCAGGTGGTGGCTTTCATACGGTGAATATTGAAAGCCGTGAGCTGGCAGATGTTGCTGTGCATATTGTTGCTAAGAAAAAAATCCAGGCCGCACTACACTTTCCGACTCAGGTTTATCAGGATGAATTTGCAGTAAAAATGTTGCGTTGGAGCCAGCTCACAGCCGATGGAAAGCAAGCAGTTTTTCAAGCGCTCGGATATATCTGGGTAAAAGATTTAGTCAGTGGAAAACAACGCCGATTAAGTAAACAAACTGATCACTATGAGTATTATCCTGTGATTTCACCAGATGGTAAATCAGTGGTATACAGTAGCTGGGATGACCAAAATCTCGGTAGCCTTCACAGTATTCCGCTACGGGGTGGAAAGAGCAAAGTGTTGACTAGCAAGCCCGGTGTTTATATTGAACCAGCTTTTTCCTCTGATGGTAAGAAACTTGTCTACCGGAAAGTTTCTGGTGGTTATCTGCTGTCCCCTTTATGGGGCACCGATTCGGGTATTTACACACTTTCTTTGAGCGCAAAAAATGCGCAAGCTAGACGGGTACTGAAGAAAGGTAATACCCCGCAGTTCTCCAGCGATGGTAAACGAATTTATTTCACGGAAAACAGCGGTGAGTTGGGAACAGATCTTGAATTCAATAGCGTTAACCTTGTCGGTAAAGACCAGCGCAAACATCTAAAAGGTGCAAAAGCGACATCCTTTAAACTTTCACCGGACAACCGTTGGGTTGCGTTTACCCAGCAGTATAATGTTTATGTCGCGCCATTTTTTCAGGCCGGAAAATCAATTGATGTCGGCAAAGCTACAAAAGCTTTTCCTGTTCGACAGGTTTCCAAACGCGCTGGCGATTTTCTTCATTGGCAGCCTGATTCCAGCGGTTTAGCCTGGTCGCAAGGCCCGGTGTTATATCAACGCAAGCTCAAGGATGCATTTGCCTTTATCAGCGGTGCGCCTAAGGAATTACCAGAGCCGGTTACCAGTGGTATTGACCTGGGTTTCAAGTCCAGCAGCGATAAACCCACAGGTACGATCGCGCTGGTTGGTGGTCGCGTGGTAACTATGCGTAATGCTGATAGTAGCGAGGAAGTAATTGAAGACGGCGTGGTGATTATTCAGGGTAACCGTATTTCTGCGGTCGGGTCACGCGCTAGTATCGCTATTCCTGATGGCGCTTTTGTGCTGGATGTCAGTGGTAACACTATTGTTCCTGGCTTAATTGATGTGCATGCACACGGTGGCATGGCGAACCGGGAAGTGCTGCCTCAGCAAAACTGGATGCAGTTTTCGAATGCCTCCTTCGGGGTGACTACAATACATGACCCTTCAAACGACACTACTGAAATCTTTGCTGCTGCTGAATTGCAAAAAGCAGGGCAGATGCTGGCGCCGCGGATCTATAGCACCGGCACCATTTTATACGGTTCCAATGTCCCGGGTTACCGAGCTGAGATTGATGGCCTTGAAGATGCGGAATTTCATTTGCAAAGGTTAAAAGATGCGGGGGCTATTTCAGTCAAAAGCTATAACCAACCTCGGCGTGACCAGAAGCAACAGGTATTGGCGGCTGCTCGAAAACTTGGGATGTTGGTAGTACCAGAGGGTGGCGGCAAGTTTCAACATAATATGACTATGCTTGTGGATGGCCACACAGGTATTGAACATGCCTTGCCGATTGATAAGGTCTATACGGATGTTATGCAGTTATGGTCACAAACAAAAGTAGCTTATACACCAACCTTTGGCGTTGCCTATGGCGGGCTTTCTGGTGAAACCTACTGGTATAACCGCACCAATGTTTGGGAAAACCAACAGCTGATGCGCTTTGTGCCGAAGAGGTTTGTTATTCCGGGTAAAATCAGACGCCTACATGCACCCGATTCAGAGTACAACCATATCGTTGTAGCTAAAACAGCGCATCAATTGCGCGAGCTTGGCGTTGCTGTGCAGATTGGTGCTCATGGCCAGCGTGAAGGTCTTGCAGCACATTGGGAGATGTGGATGATGGCACAGGGTGGGTTTAGCCCTTGGGAGGCCTATAGGGGTGCAACCATTGATGGTGCGCGCTATCTAGGTATGGATGCCGATATAGGGTCTATTGAAGTTGGCAAGTTGGCTGATCTGGCCATCGTAAAAGGCAACCCACTGGAAGATATTAGGCGCTCAGAATTTGTGGTCTACAGCATGCTCAACGGACGCTTGTACGAAGCCGACAGCATGAACCAAATTGCACCGGAAAAAGTGAATCGGGAACAGTTTTACTTTGAGTTGCCCGGTGGAGATACCTGGCAGTCAGAGGCGATGCATTACTGGGAACAGAAAGCCAAGAATTTGCACTGGGTGCATTAAGCAGGTGCTAATAAAGTAGATAATAGGGGGTGGGTGTTGAATACCCGTCCCGTGTAATTGATTATCTTCTCCGAATTTTAGTCGCACGCTCGACAATTTGTTCTGCGGTATGGCCATCGAGATTCTTGTATAACTTCTCGGTGTTGCCTCGGGAGGAAATATCGTAAACTTTTAGAAAGCTGATAGCGCCATTCAGTGCGCTTATTTCCATGTCATTTGCAATGGATTGAAATTCATCTAGACCGGCCTGAAAGGCTGCTTCACTGCTGCCATCAAAAATAATGGTGTTCATATTGGCACCAATTTCAGCATCGGTAGTAAGCGGCTCAGCCCCTGGCTGTGAAGTTGGTTGTGAAAAAACGGGCTTATTCAATGTACCAGCTTTTTTAAGCATGCCTCTGACATGCTCATCCGGAGCTACAATTTTTTCTTCAGCAGTCAGCGCTTGTTGGGCTTCTTTTTGGCAGCCACTTAATGTCAGTGCTGCCAGCATGGTAGCCAGTAATAGAGTCGTTGTCGTTAAGGGTGTCAGTTTTTTCATTAGGTGTCTCGGTTAAGGCAATGATGAGTTTAGTATATAAGATTAAAGTCCAGCATGAATCGGTTGGTTCAGGAATACGACCCACGCGGTGTATTTAAGTTCGGTAGATGATGGGGTATTTTCCCTGAATTACATGAAAATAACGATCCGAAGATAAAATTTTAACCTGCCGAAAGGCTTGCTCAAAAAGCGCCAGATAGGGCAGGTGACGGTTGGCAACAAGCCTGAGTTCGCCCTTAGCCTTTAAGTGTAATGGTGCCTGGTGTATCAACGCCTCGCTGACCTCCAGTGTCTGCCGGGTATCGCGATGAAAGGGAGGGTTGCTGATAATAGCGCTATAGCGGTTTTTGACCTCAGAATAGGCGTCGGAGGCAAGCAGCTGGGTGGTGTCTGCAGCTAATCCAGCTTGTTTAAGATTGATTTCCGTGCTCGCCAATGCCATGGCGCTCACATCCAGCAAATCTAGGCGTATGTCGGGCTGCAAACTACTCGCACAAATTCCCAGTACGCCACTGCCGCAAGCAAAATCGAGTATATGCCCTGAGACAGGCTGTTCTTCTAGATTTTTCAATAGCATCCGGCTGGCGGGGTCTAGCTTGGCATAGCTAAAAACGCCAGGTAGGGTGGTAAAATTCCAATCTTTTTGGTTGAAATGCAAATTGAAGCCCGGCTGAGCCTTTGAGTGAGCTTGTAATTGGCTCTCCAGTGCTGATCGTGAGGCATTGTTGAACTGGGTTTCCAGTAGGCTACAATGCCGGGCACTATCCAGCTTGGAAACAACGCTGGCTGATATTTTAGTCAACTGCTTTGCTGCTGATTTAATTCCGGCACGGTTTTCACCAACCAGCCAAACTTTCCCTGCGGGCCCCAATGTACCCAGGCTTCGGCTCAGTAAATAATCCCTGAACGGTTTTTCTTTGGGCAGATATACAATCGCAAGGTCGGCTCGATTGTTGCCTTTTGTAATGAATTTTGAGGTAAATTCTATATTTAATGTATTTTCTTTTGAATTCTCTTTAATATATTGATATATATAATAATTAGAAGATAATACAGATAAGTTATTTATCCCTGCATCAAGTAATTCACGGCAGAATAAATCTGCCGGCGGGTTGATGATTACTATAGAATTGCTCAGCTGAAGCAGTGGCAGGCTGCGCATCAGCAACTGGGAAGTGGGGGCAAGGTGTTTCATTACGGTATAAGTTCCGGGGAATGCCGGTTATTGAGCCAGGTCGGCGTAGAGGTCATAATCGTCGCTGGCGCTAACCGATACTTGCAAACTATCCCCTGGCTGCAATTCAGCTGCGTTGTTGATATGCACTAAGCCGTCAATTTCCGGTGCATCTGCCCAAGACCGAGCAATTGCCGTTTGGCCCTCAACGCTATCGACCAGAACCTCTATTTGGGTACCCACTTTAGCGGCCAGTCGATTACGGCTGATGCCTGCCTGTAACTCCATCAATTGTTCCCAGCGTTGCTGCATGACTTCTGGTGGTACGGGATTATCCAGCTGATTGGCCCGTGCGCCATCTACGGGTGAATATTGGAAGCAGCCAACTCGGTCAAGCTGTGCTTCACTGAGAAAATCGAGCAACACTTCAAAGTCGTCGTTGGTTTCGCCTGGAAAACCGACGATGAAGGTACTGCGAATAGTAATATCTGGGCAGATGCCCCGCCAGCGTTTAACGGTTGCTAGGGTGTTAGCTGCAGTTGCCGGGCGTTTCATTGCTTTAAGAATTCGCGGACTAGCATGCTGAAAGGGGATGTCCAGATACGGTAGTATTTTTCTTTCCGCCATAAGTGGAATGATGTTATCTACATGTGGATATGGGTATACATAATGCAGGCGTACCCATACCCCCATGCTGGAAAGGGCTTCACAAAGCTCCAACATTCGGGATTTAATTGGCATGCCATTCCAGAAATCCAGTTTGTATTTAAGGTCAACACCATAAGCACTGGTGTCTTGTGAGATCACTAGCAACTCACGAACACCTGATTTCACCAATCGCTCGGCTTCTTCCAGAACGCTACCAATGGGGCGTGAGACTAAACGCCCGCGCAAATCGGGGATGATACAGAATGTACATTTATGATTACAGCCCTCGGAAATTTTTAGATAGGCGTAATGCCGGGGCGTAAGCTTAATTCCTTGTGGTGGAATCAGGTCAATATGAGGATCATGCGAGCGACTGACCGGGGCGAAACGGTGTACAGCGCTAACCACATCTTCATATTGTGCCGGCCCGGTTACACTCAGTACTTTGGGGTGTACGCGGGTAATTTCTTCCGCCTGGGCTCCCATGCAGCCAGTCACAATAACTTTGCCATTAGACTCGATCGCTTCTGCTATTGCTTCAAGAGACTCGGCTTTGGCACTATCGATAAAACCACAGGTGTTGACCACCACCAAATCGGCGTCGTCATAACTGGCCGAAATCTGGTAGCCGTCAGTTCTCAACTGGGTCAATATTCTTTCTGAATCGACTAGGGCTTTCGGGCAGCCAAGACTGACAAAACCGATTTTTGGGGAATTAGCTGACATCCAGATATGCTCACTGCGCGATAGATTTGATAATTTGGTGAATTTTAACACGCCACTGCCATGCTGTGCGTGCGGGTAAAATGATTTAAAATAAGCATCAGAACTAGCCTTGGAATGACAATTATGAAATATATTCGAAAAACCGATAAAACAATTGATCAAGCAACTGCTGACCTAGAAGTTGCGGTGGTAAACCACAACTTTGGTGTATTGCATATACATGATATTCAGCAGACCTTGCAGGGTAAAGGCGTTGATCTTCAGGAGCAATGCAGGGTACTGGAAGTGTGTAATCCCAACCAGGCCAAAAAGGTTTTGGATGCTGATATGACCATGAACATGGCATTACCCTGTCGGATTTCCGTGTATTCCGATAAGGGGCAAAACTATATTGGCATGATATTGCCCGGTGCTATGCTGGGTATGCTTAGTGATAGCGACACCCTAGCGGAAGTGGCCAGGGAAGTTGAGGAGCAGAGCATTAAAATGATTGATGATGCTATTTAGCCTGCACGAGACGCAAATCGACTATATGGCCCGCTGAGAGCCCGCTGCGCTAGCCCGGTATCGCTTGCCGGGCTAACGCCATTTGCTGGTTAGTGCAATTGCGGAGAAGATATCCGCTGTATGGATTTATCAACCGCTTGGCTTTCAATAGTTTCTGACTGCCCCTTGCGAATGACTTCCAGGCTAACCTTTTCTCCATCTTTCAAAAAGCGTAAATTACGCATCAGGTCAGCCGGTCGGGATACTTCCTGCGAGCCCACTGCTGTAATAACATCACCTGCAGAGAGATTCAGAGAGTTATCTCCTCTTGCACTTAATACTAATACACCACTGTCTACTTGAAAATATTTTCCAAGCTCCGGGTTCAGCGGGGCAAGTTCCAAGCCGCGAACCATATTGCGGTCGAAAAAGAAAATCGCATTTTCAGCTGCCTGGCCGATAATAACCTCAAAGTTACTCATTTCCGGAGAACCCCGAAAATCAATGGTTTCAATGTCAATTTCCATGTTCTCTAGACGCTTTTCGAGTAACTTGATGTGGCGTTCCATCTCTTCACCTTCAATTCCGGATACCATGCCATCACGGCCTTCAACTTGGACGATAATCTGTTTATTGCCCATTAAACCACCAGCATCGGTCAATGCGCGTTGAATTAAGACCAATTTATCAGAGTCTGGTAATGTGATTCCAGTTGTGCTCAGTGTTTGGCTTAGCGCATGTGGCATGGGAGGCTGTGGTGGTTGTCCCGGGCGAATGAGTGTGTGCAAGCCCAGTGGATTGCGTTTTCCGGCAACAACGCTCAAGTTGATGGCTTTATCATCCCTGAGGACAGTTAAGTCAACGGCATCACCAATTTGAGCTTGTCTGAGGTTTTGTTGAAGTATGTCGATGCGTTTAAAGCTGGGTGAAAGCAGAAGGTCGGTGCCATTGATGCTCAAAACCTGATCGCCTTTTAATAGACCCGCCTTGTCGGCAGGCCCATCCGGTGTCAGTCCGATGATTTCGACACCACTCTCTTCGCCATCCTGGTTGATCACAACGCCAATAAATGCGGATTGAGTAGACATCACAGATACATCGGATTCTAAGCGAATGACTTGAACACTAAAATCACTCTCCACATTCATAGCATGGCTTAAGCGAGCCATTTTTTCGGATGCTTTTTGCATTTCCGTAACCGCTAGTTCCAGTGCAGCTCGGCGTTGACCCAACTCGGTTCGCTGAGCTTCAAGCTCAAGCTTCTGTTTCTCGAGTTCTTGTTTTTGAGCAGGGCTGCTGTCGTCGATAACGCCAAGGGTTTCCGCCGCTGAAAGCTGATTGGGAAATAAGCCGAAGGCTAATATAGCCATTAGGCCTAAGCTGAGTGTTTTTAAATTAACTGGCATCGTTCTCTCCATTTTTAATTTCAATATCTTGTAGGTCAATGTTTTAAAGACCAACATATTGGCGGTAATTTAAGTTGCTGTTCTGCACATATACTGCAGATAAATCGGCGAGCAGGGTGACCCGTCGATACCAGAGCTCGGTATCTTTATTCTGACGGGCCAGCTGTTCATCAACAACGGCAATCATATCTTCCAGTTCAGCAATAATGATGGCGTTTGCGGCTGACACCGGGCTGTTTTGATACTTATCACTGGCGATTTTATCTTCCAGTTTTTGCGACATAGCGATCAGCCGTTGACTCTGGTTTTCTCCCAAAATACTGTCTGGGGGTATATATTTGCTGTCGTTTCCTGATATAGATGCGCCTGCGGTAGCGTTAAGATTTTCGGTCTGACCTGGAGCAGTAAGTTCAGCAGGGTTTTGCATATAGAGTTGATTGGTCAGGAATAAAGCCAAAAGCACACTGGCAGCAAGTGCTAACTGGAAAGGTCGGCGAACCGCCTGTGAAGTGTTGGGTTTTTCCTGACGAGCTTGAATGCTCGACCATAAATCATCAGGGGCATCATAGGCTGGCAGTGACCGCAGCTGGCAAGGGTCCTGCAATGTTTGTACTTTGTTCATTATCTTATTACTCATCTTTATGTGGCCTTCATCAGCGGGCTGAATTTACGCGCTGCAGATATCGGTGCTGGCGTCTCTTTTTCCGCAAAACATAAAAGCTTTGCTCTGGCGCGGGATAAGCGGGTTTTGGAATAGCTGACGGTGCGCCCAAGTTGATTGGCTATTTCATGGTGCTTAAAACCTTCAACATCGTGCAGCCAGACAATAACCCGGTCATCATCACTTAGGCTTAATAACAATTGCTCCAGTAATAACTGGTTGGCTGCGCTATCGGCGACACTTGGGTGGTGTGCATCACCACTGATGGCATCCAGAGAAACCTCAGGTTTGCGCCGCCGAATCATATCAATGGAGGCATTACTGACTATTTTTCTCAACCACGCCCAGAAGGGAACTTCACCCTCAAAACTGGATAAACGCCTGAAAGCGGAAACGAAGGCATCTTGAGTGGCTTCTTTGGCATGTTCCGGACAAACCAACAAGCGCCTTGCCAGGCTATATGCCGGTGAGGCGTAAAGCCGGTAAATCTTTTCACAGGCAAACTGATCCCCTTGCTGCGCATCTCGTAACAACTGTTTTTCCAATTTTAGCTGGAAGATTGATTCACTCATATGACTCTAAGACGCAGGCTGGGAAAGAAAGGTCGCAGTTTTCTGCTTTATTTTGAAAACAAAAAACGGCCGCAATAAGCGACCGTTCCCTGTCTGAAAAGAGAGCATGGGCTACCAGATTTTTACTCGTTCAGCCGGTGGACGATACATCGCATCACCTTCTTTGATATTAAAGGCTGCATAAAACTCCGGAATGTTGGAAAGGGTGACATTGACGCGTGCCTTTGCTGGTGAATGTGGGTCAACGGTCAGGCGTCGTTCCAGTTCTTCATCACGATATTTACGCCGCCAGACCTGCGCCCAACCCATGAAAAACCGTTGGTCGCCGGTTAGGCCATCAATTATCGGCGCTTCAAGACCATTCAATGAGGATTTATAGGCTTTGTAGGCGATTGACATGCCGCCGAGGTCACCGATATTTTCACCGGAGGTGAAATCACCGTTGATGGTCAGTCCATTAATAACGACAAAACTATTATATTGGCTGGCAAGTTTTGCCCGGCGTTGTTCGAATTTTTCTGTGTCTTCCTTGGTCCACCAGTCACGCAGGTTACCATCACCATCGAACTTACGCCCCTGATCATCAAATCCATGACCGATTTCATGACCGATTACAGCGCCGATACCGCCATAGTTCACAGCGTCATCTGCAGCAGGGTTGAAGAAGGGTGGTTGTAAAATGGCAGCGGGAAATACAATTTCATTCCACGCTGGGTTGTAGTAAGCATTGACCGTTTGCGGGGTCATAAACCACTCAGTTTTATCCACAGGTTTATCGAGTTTTGCCAGTTGTCGTTGCATTTCAAATTCGGCAGAGCGTTTAATATTGCCAATTAAATCGCCGGCTTTGACTTCAAGCTTGGTGTAATCGCGCCAGCTGTCGGTGTAGGCAATTTTGGTATAAAACTTGGAGAGTTTGTCCAATGCAGCCTGCTTGGTTTCTTCACTCATCCAGTCCAGTTTAATAATAGAATCACCATAGGCCGCCTTGAGGTTGTCTACCAGATCCACCATGCGCGCTTTAGATTCCGGACTAAAGTGTTTTTGCACATAAAGTTGCCCGAGAATTTCACCCATATTTCCATTTATAGAAGCAATGGCGCGTTTCCAGCGTGGCCGCGATTCTGGTACCCCTTGCAGCCCCTGCCTGTGAAAAGCGAACCACGAATCAAATGAAGCATCGGTCAACACCGGGGCGAAGGCATCGAGAGTTTGGAATAAAAGATAGTTTTTCAAGCTATTAATATCGAGCTTGGCAACAATATTATCGGCGGCTTCAAAGTAACTGGGCTGGGCAACAATGTATTTGTCGCGCAGGGGTATGCCTGAACCTTCAAACATGACTTCCCAGCTGACTTTGGGTGCCAGCGCTTTTAATTCATCTAAAGTTTTGGGGTTGTAGCGCTTAACCGAGTCGCGATTATCTTCTTTGGTCCAGCTGACTTCAGCCAATTCGGTTTCGAATGCGAGTAGCGTAGTAGCAATGGTTTCCCCATCTTCAATGCCGGCAAGGGTTAGCATTTCTGCCACATATTGTTTGTATAAATCGCGGGCTTTTATATAGCGATCCGCATCTTCGAGGTAATAGTCACGGTCGGGTAGGGTTAAGCCGGCTTCTCCGAGGTAAACCACATTCGTGTCTGGATCTTTTAAATCGGAAAAAATACCTCCGCCAAAAGGTGCATTGACACCGTAGGCTGAAAGTTTCCCCATCAATTGGTAGAAATCATCCAAGTTGTTAATGCGGTTGATCGCATCTAGTTCAGCAGCGATACCTTTTAAGCCGATAGCATTTGCGCTTTCATTATCCATATAGCTATTGTAATAATCGCGAATTTTTTGGGCCGCAGAACCCGGGCTGGAGTCCTGTTGCTGACTGACTTCTTTTATCAGCGCTTGAATGTTGATTTCTGCATCATCCGCCAGTTTGGTGAATGAGCCGTAGTCGGATTTATCCGCTGGGATTTCTTTATTTTTCAACCAGGTACCGTTGACATACTTAAAGAAATCGTCCTGAGCCCGAACGGAAGTGTCAAAGCCCTGCATGTCGATACCGCTGATTAACTGCACTACAGGTGCTGCTACTGGCGCTGGTACAGCCTCGGCCTGGGCATCCTCTTGCACAGTTACGGGGCTCGCGTTATTTTCGGTATTACTATCACAGGCGTAGAGGCCCAGGCTGCTAATTAATGCCAAGGGTATGGCGCGCAATCGAAAATATTTATTCATTTCAGTTTCCTGTGGTTTATTGGGCTAATTTCTAACTATAACAAAATCATCCGCTTTATGCCCCTGCCGAAAGTTAGGTATGAGCTCAGAGTTGTGGGTGGCGGGTAAGAATAGTCACATAAGAAATACTCACACAAGACTTGAAGCCGATGAATTGGACCCCATATTTATACTGCGGTCGCCGAAAGGGGCCGTAAAAACGCTCCGGCGAAAGCGGGGCACTTATTCATCGCTTGATTTTAAGGATAAATACTATGACTACTTTTGATTTTTCACCGTTATTTCGTAATACCATTGGTTTTGATCGCATGGCGCAAATGCTGGATCACTCCACCCGCACAGAAAATGGAACTTCCTATCCGCCCTACAATATTGAGACTCGTGGTGAGAATCACTACCGCATTACCATGGCGGTTGCCGGTTTCAGTCAGGGTGAAGTTGATATCGAATTCGAAAAAAACACACTGACTGTCAGTGGCCGTAAAGCGGAAGAAAACACAGAGCCTTCCAGTGAATACCTCTACCAGGGTATTGCCAATCGCGCCTTCAAGCGCGCTTTTAAACTGGCCGACCACATTAAGGTTTCCGATGCCAGCATGGAAAATGGTTTGCTTCATATCAATCTTGAGCTGGAAATTCCTGAAGAGATGAAACCGCGTAAAATCAGCATCTCCGGAAACGCACGATTGCTTGATACCGGGGCTTCTGAAGTAAAAGCCGCATAAGTTTTGCCAAGCTTTTTGCTAACTAACAAGCGCCTGCACCTTGCAGGCGCTTTGTTTTAAAAAATCCGACTTAGTCTGTTGGACAGCAGGCGGACAGGGTGCGACAATTAATTTATGCGTGATTTCCTGAAAAAATATTTACTCATACCCTGGCAGCTCTATGTCTGGTTGATTTATTTGCCGCTGATAGCCGTTTGGACCGTAATTATGGCGGCGATTGTTATCTTAACTGCCGTATTTATCAGCAAGGAAAAAGCCTCCAAATACCCTTCGGCTGTTTGGGCAAAAGTTTGTGCCTGGTTGACCCCAGCATTGGTCACCGTCAAGGGTAGGGAACACTTGGCAGGCGGTCAGGCTTTTGTGGTGGTTTCCAATCACCAGAGTCAGTACGACATTTTATTGCTCTACGGCTGGATCGGCCTGTCAGTAAAATGGATTATGAAAAAAGAAATTCGTAAAATCCCTGCCATTGGCATAGCCAACGAAAAAATTGGTAATATTTTTATTGACCGCGCAAAACCTGCTGTGGCACAAAAGACCATTAACGATGCCATCGCAAAACTCAAAGATGGTGTTGGCATTTTGTTTTTTCCTGAAGGTACCCGGAGCCAGGATGGCCAGCTGATGGCATTCAAGAAAGGTGCGTTTAGAATTGCCATCGAGCAGCAGTTAGCGATTTTGCCGGTAACAGTGAAAGGCACTCGTGAAATTCTACCCAGTGGATCGTTCACTCCTTTTCCCGGAAGAATGAGCCTGACATTGCATCCACCGATTTCAGTTGCTGGTTTGAGCCTCGATAACCCTGAAGATTTAGTTCAACTAATGGAAAAATCCAAAGCGGCGATTGCTTCGGGCTTAGACGATAGTTAATGCAGCTTGCCAGACCTGATTTCAGCGGGCTGAACACGCAACAGGAGCGTCAGCGCTTTAAACAATCCCTGCGTATTGCACTGCTGGCGGCCGGATTACTTTGGCTGTTGACAATTCTCGACCAATTTTTGAATTTACATATTGTCAGGCTGGGACTCTATCCCCGGCAGTTATCAGGGCTGAGCGGAGTTTTATTCGCACCACTTATTCACTCTGGCTGGGCGCATTTGTTAAACAACACGCTACCCTTGTTGGTGGGCTTGACGACTATTTTATATATCTACCCGCAGGCAAGCCGCCGTGCGTTACCGCTGATTTATTTTGGCAGCTCAGCATTGGCCTGGGTTTTTGCGCGCCCCAGTTACCATATTGGTGCCAGTGGCTTTGTTTTTGGGGTGCTGGCATTTTTGTTCCTTTCCGGTTTGTTGCGACGCGATGCGCGTACTATTGCGGTTTCATTAATGGTCTGGTTTTTATACGCGCCGATGATCTGGGGGGTTTTACCCATTAAAGAGGGCACATCATGGGAAATGCACCTGGCAGGCGCAATAACTGGAGTAATAATGGCCATTCTCTGTCGTAAACTGGATGCGATTAAGTTGAAGCAATATTCCTG
Source organism: Lysobacterales bacterium (assembly GCA_021648125.1). GTDB lineage: Bacteria > Pseudomonadota > Gammaproteobacteria > Xanthomonadales > SZUA-36 > SZUA-51. The sequence goes on along the minus strand of JAKITK010000003.1, from coordinate 63,140 downwards.
GGAGGGAGAGGATGGAAATGACGATGAGGTTCCCGACTGGTATCTTGAGGCGAACAATGCACATAAGAAAAATCAATCAGGAGAAGAGTAAGTGTTACGCAAGTTTTTAATGTTTTTGATCGTGCTTTTGCTGGGATTGATTGTCGGCAGTTTTTTCCTGCCGGATCGAGTGCTGGTTGAACGCTCTATTGAACTCAAACAAAAACCTGCCGAGGTGTTTTCACTGTTAAACGGCTTTCAGCACTATAGTGAATGGAGCCCATGGCATGATGAAAGCATGCAGTATCTACCCAGCGGGTCTGAACGAGGTAGGGGTGCTGTACTGGAGTGGCAAAGTGTTCACAGGGGTGAAGGTCGCTTGGAAATTACCGAGTCGATTGCATGGGAAAAAATAACTACGCGGATGGAGTTTGGCGGTAGCGGAGAAGTTTATAGTCGATTTTTATTCCAACGATCGAGTACCGGTACGACACTTCGGTGGCAGTATGAGTCAGACCTCTCCAATATAGAAAACCCACTGTACCGCCACGCAGGGCGTTACCTGGCACTGATGATGGATGACTGGATTATAGAAGACTATGATCGCGGTTTGTTGAGAATTCGCCAACTGGCTGATGCCAATTCTAATTAGCCCGACAAGCTGCCCAAGTCAAGCATCCAGCCAGGCGCCAGGGCTTGCATCCATAGCTGTCGCTTGTTTAAGAATTTTAAGATATTGTTTGCGAGAAATGTTTTCCGCGCCCATGCGATTCAGATGCGCTGTTTCCAGCTGACAGTCGATCAGTGAAAAATTATTTTTTTCCAGCAACTGGCAAAGATAAACCAGCGCTACTTTACTTGCATCGGTTACCGTAGAGAACATGGATTCTGCAAAAAAAGCTTTACCTATGGCGAGGCCGTAGAGACCACCTGCTAGTGTATCGCCATACCAGATTTCAATGGAATGCGCAAAACCAAGCTGATGCAATTCTGCGTAGGCGCTGGCCATATCGGGTGTAATCCAAGTGCCTTCCTCACGACGGTTGGCGCAACTATCTACAACCCGGGAAAACTCCCGATCGACGGTCATTGTGAACTTTCCGGAACGGATACGCCGTTTTAGTCGCCGGGAAATATGTACATTTGCAGGATAAATCACACTCCGCGGTCGTGGCGACCACCAAAGAATTGGCTGGCCCTCGCTATACCAGGGGAAAATACCTTGAGGATAGGCATTAAGCAAACGCACAGGGGTTAAATCACCGCCCCAGGCAAGCAGGCCATTCGGTTCGATAGCAGCCTGGCTAACAGCAGGGAAAGGACTGTTTGGGTCATTTCCCAGCTGAATAATTGCCATCGTCCAGGCCCTGCTGTTATTTCAGATTATCGAGGAAGCGCTCGGCATCTAGTGCTGCCATACAGCCAAACCCTGCAGATGTAACCGCTTGCCTGTAGCTATAGTCGGCTACATCCCCAGCTGCAAACACTCCATTAATGCTGGTTGCGGTGGCAAAGCTTTTGGTGCCACCTTTGATATCCAGATAGCCTCCGCTCATTTCTAACTGCCCTTTGAAAATGCCGGTATTCGGGGTGTGGCCAATGGCGATAAATACTCCCAATACGGAAATGTTTTGCTGTTCTTCGGTTTTAACACCTTTGATGCGAATAGATGTAACGCCGCTATCATCACCGAGAATTTCTTCGAGTACATGATCCCAGATGATGGTGATTTTGCCTTCCTTCTCCCGTTCAAATAATCTGTCGTGCAGGATTTTTTCACCGCGTAGGCTATCGCGCCGATGTACCAATGTGACATGCGATGCGATATTCGATAAATAAAGCGCTTCCTCGACTGCGGTGTTACCACCGCCGATAACTGCTACCGGCTGATCACGGTAAAAGAATCCGTCACAAGTGGCACAGGCGGAAACACCCTTGCCCATAAAGGCTTCTTCTGATGGTAGACCGAGATAACGGGCGCTGGCGCCGGTAGCTATAATTAAAGCATCACAGCTGTATACACCGCTGTCGCCTTCAAGAATAAAGGGTTTTTGTTGCAGTTTTACGGTGTGAATATGGTCAAAAACTATTTCAGTGTCAAAGCGTTCGGCATGTTTAAGCATACGATCCATCAAAACCGGACCTTGAACCCCGTCATTGTCGCCGGGCCAATTATCTACATCTGTAGTGGTGGTTAGTTGGCCACCTTGTTGTATTCCGGTTACCAGTACTGGTTTGAGGTTGGCGCGCGCGGCATAAACGGCGGCAGTATAGCCAGCTGGTCCGCTGCCGAGGATAAGAACTCGGCTGTGTCTGGTTTCACTCATGTATAATTTCTCCAATAGGAACTTAGCCTGATAAGTGCGAATAATAAACAGGCGGTGTATTCAGCAGAACAACATTTTAACCCAGCGATAGCGTAGAGGTGAAGCGCATAATTGTGTATCTGCAATTAATCTTCTGAGATGCTGGCTGGAGTGATTGAATTTGAGTTGTTGTATGCTAATAATCTGCTATTATATCCAAGCAAAATATATTAAATACCATAGACATATAACTAATATCGCTTAATTTAGATTAAGCAAGGGAGCTGTAAGCATTTGGCCAAGCAGGCACGCAAAAAAGGTAGAAGCGCGGCAGAGGTTGGGAGTCACTTGGTCCAGCGACTGAGAGATAGTATATTTCTACTCTGCATTCTGGCTGCTTTATATCTGTTCCTCAGTTTGTTTAGCTACAATGTAGCTGATCCCGGTCTCTCCAATAGCGTTGATCCGCTGATTGTGCATAACTTTGGCGGGCATGCAGGTGCTTGGCTTGCCGACATGCTGTTATATATGTTGGGTTACCTAGCCTGGTTACTGCCGTTTATGTTGATACAGGCTGGTTATCTGGTATACAAAGGTGGCAATCGAGAAGGGCACCACAGTCTAGAAACGCTGGCCTCTGTTACTGGCTTCCTGCTGGTCATCGGTGCTGGCACTGGTTTGGCACACATTCATTCGACACCTGCACTTGGCAGCATGCCCAGCTCTGATTTGGGCGGCGGTTTGCTGGGGCAGGTAATTGCCGACCCGTTATTATCAGTTTCGGGCCAGTTAGGCGCAACATTATTACTATTGGCGGTATTTTTAACCGGGGTTTCATTTTTTACCGGACTTTCCTGGTTACGGGTGATGGATTTACTCGGTGCGTTCGCACTGAACATATTTGCCAGTCTGGGGAAATTATTTGCCGCCGCTCACGATTGGTTTGCTGGTAGACGGGCTAAAGCTGAACGGGATGTCAGTCGTAAGGTTGATATTAAACGCAAACGCAGCAAAACTAAACTGCGAATAGAACCACAAATCACTGAGGCCGTAGAAGAGCTCAGTAATCGAGTGCAGAAAGAAGTCCAAAGACCCCTGTTTAAAAGCCTGCCCGCTGGTGCCTTGCCGCCACTGGAGTTACTCGATGACCCGCCAGAACACTTGCCGGGGTATAGCACTGAGGATCTCGAGGCGCTGTCGCGACAAGTTGAATTTAAATTGGCAGATTTTGGGGTTAAGGTTGATGTGGTAGAGGTTCACCCAGGGCCGGTAATAACGCGCTTTGAACTACAGCCTGCTCCCGGGGTTAAGGGTGCTCAGGTTGCGAATTTGGCGAAGGATTTGGCGCGCGGTTTAAGCGTGGTTTCCGTACGCATTGTTGATGTGATTCCGGGCAAGTCGGTGATTGGACTGGAAATACCCAATGTGAATCGGGAGATTGTTCATCTTAAAGAAATTTTGAGCTCAAATGCCTTCGAAAAAGCCGCCTCTCCACTAACACTCGGCCTTGGCAAGACCATATCCGGGCGTGCAAGTGTTGCCGATATTGCAAAAATGCCGCATTTGCTGGTCGCCGGTACTACCGGCTCAGGCAAGTCTGTTGCCATTAACTCAATGATTATCAGCCTGTTGTATAAGGCAACTCCGGAAGAAGTGCGGATGATTATGATTGATCCAAAAATGCTGGAGCTTTCTGTGTATGAAGGCATCCCGCATTTACTGGCACCGGTTGTTACCGACATGAAAGAGGCCGCAAATGCATTGCGCTGGTGTGTTGCTGAAATGGAGCGGCGTTATCGTTTGATGGCGGCGCTTGGTGTGCGTAACCTCGCCGGGTATAACCGCAAGGTTAAAGATGCCATTACTAATAAACAGCCTATCCCAGACCCACTATTTAAACCGCTGGTTCCCGATTCCGACGAGGAAGTGCCAACACTGGAGCACTTGCCATTTATCGTCGTGGTGGTAGATGAATTTGCGGATATGATGATGATTGTCGGTAAGAAAGTTGAGGAACTGATTGCCCGGCTGGCACAGAAAGCGCGGGCTGCTGGCTTGCATCTGGTGCTGGCAACTCAACGGCCATCAGTGGATGTTATAACAGGCTTGATTAAAGCCAATATACCCACGCGCATGGCATTTCAGGTCTCCTCAAGAATCGATTCGCGCACCATCCTCGACCAGGGCGGTGCCGAGCAACTTCTGGGCCACGGTGATATGCTGTTTTTACCACCGGGAATGGGAATGCCAGACCGTATTCACGGTGCTTTCGTCGATGATCACGAAGTCAATGCGGTGGCAGAATACCTGCGCACCCACGGTTCGCCGGAGTATATCGAGGAAGTCTTAAATGAAACCCAACTGACCTCTGATGGTCAACTCATTGGTGCCAGCGGTCTACCCGAAGATGTCCCAAGTGATGTTGATGAGCTTTATGATCAGGCGGTTGCCTTTGTAACTACTACCCGTAAAGCCTCTATTTCCAGTGTCCAACGCAAGTTGCGAATTGGTTATAACCGCGCGGCTCGAATTATAGAAGACATGGAAGCTGCCGGGGTGGTTACTCCGCCTGAACATAATGGTGCCCGTGAGGTCTTAGCACCAGCCCCTCCAAAGGATTGATATGTTCAAAGTTATACCAAGCAGCTTGTTAGTGTTGGGATTGTTGTTTTTCCAGCCGAATCTTGCAATCGCCGAAATAGAAGTGGATACCAATACTCAGCCACAGGCGTTTGAACAACTACAGCACTTTGCCAATAGTTTAAATACCTTCAGTGCCAGCTTCGAGCAGGTGGTTCTTAGCCCAAATGGCCATAGCGGAGATATTGTGAGCGGTACATTCAGCCTGTCACGACCGAACTTGTTTCGCTGGGATTATGTGGGTGATTTTCCCCAGTTGATTATCGGTGATGGCAGTAAAATATGGATCTACGATATTGAGCTTGAGCAAGTGTCCGTTAAGGCGCAACCGCAGACAGTTGAAGAGTCGCCAGTCTTACTGTTATTGCAGCCCGATTCCCTAGAGCAATACTTTACCGTGGCAGACTTAGGTGTGGTCGAAGGTATGGCCTTGTTGTCCTTAACGCCAAAAGCCGTTGATAGCGCATTCCAGCGCTTGCTGATTGGTTTACGCAACAACATGCCTGACTTATTGGTGCTAGAAGACGGTTTTGGCCAGCGTACCGAAATTCGTTTCAGTCAGCAGCTGATCAATCAAGTAATTGAACCCGCACAGTATATTTTTGTTATTCCGGCTGGTAGCGATGTTATTGGTGATGGAAACGCTGCCGAAGATAATATCGAAAATAGTAAAGAAAGTGGTTTAGGGCAGCCGTGAACCAGCATTTATTATTAGCATTTCTGGCAGTTTCTGCTGGTGGAGCCCTAGGTGCGGTGCTGCGCTATGGCGCCATGCTAACGACCGCTAACTGGCTTAAAGACCCGCACCACGGCACTATGCTGGTGAATATTCTTGGCTCATTACTTGTCGGTTATCTGTTGAATCTGTTGCCACACGATAGCGGTAACAATGAGTTTCTGAGGCTTGCTGTGATTACAGGTGTGCTTGGTGGCTTTACTACTTTTTCCGCTTTTTCAATGGATACGCTCTTACTGCTTCAAAACGGGGAAATGGGCAGGGCGATGTTAAATATTATCCTTACGCTCAGCGGAACCCTGATTGCGGTTTTTATCGGCTATGAAGCCGGTCGTTTAATTCATGCAATCTGATTAATAATTATCTCTTGCTGAGGTAAAATACTATTTCTTAAAATTATTAAAGCCACTACATTAAGCCGAAATTAGGCTGATTTGAAAACGGAACCCGAAGATGCTTGACCCGCTATTATTACGCCAGGATATTACAGCTGTTGCCAGTGGCTTAAAACGCCGCGGTTATGTTCTCGATACCGAGAACTACCAAGGCCTGGAGAGCCAGAGGAAAGCGATCCAGATTAAAGTGCAGGAACTACAGCAACAGCGCAATTCGCGCTCAAAATTAATCGGCCATGCCAAAGCCAAAGGCGAAGACATACAGCCGTTGTTGGATGAAGTCGCTTCCTTAGGCAGTTCTTTAAAAGGTGCAGAGCAACAAGAGCAACTCGTTTTAGAACAGCAAAAAGCAATCCTTACCGGCTTACCCAATCTTGCCGATGCCAGCGTGCCGGATGGTAAAGATGAAAATGACAATCTCGAATTACGCCGCTGGGGTAAGCCGCGCCAGTTTGAGTTTGAGCCGCTGGATCATGTTGATTTAGGTACTAAGCTGGGTGAAATGGATGCTGAAGCCGCTGCCAAACTGTCTGGTTCCCGGTTTACACTATTGCGCGGCGGGGTAGCCCGCCTACACCGGGCATTGGCACAATTTATGCTGGATACCCATACCCAAGAACATGGCTATACCGAGCTATATGTGCCTTATATGGTCAATGCTGATGCGATGTTTGGCACCGGGCAGTTGCCTAAGTTTGCTGATGATGCTTTTATTACCACCGATGAAATACCGCGTTATTTAATTCCTACCTCAGAAGTACCGATGACCAACCTGGTGGCTGGTGAAATATTAAAAGCCGATGAACTGCCGATGCAGTTAACGGCATTAACCCCTTGTTTTCGCCGTGAAGCAGGTTCCTATGGCCGTGATACCCGTGGCATGATTCGCCAGCATCAGTTTGAAAAAGTCGAAATGGTACAAATTGTGCAGCCCGATGATTCTGATGCGGCACTTGAACGCATGACAAAACATGCAGAAGCGATTTTGCAAAAATTGGAATTAGCTTATCGGGTGATGTTGTTATGTACTGGCGATATGGGTTTTGCTGCTGAAAAAACTCATGACCTTGAGGTTTGGTTACCAGGCCAGGATAGCTACCGGGAAATTTCTTCGATTAGCCGCTGTGGTGCTTTCCAGGCGCGTCGAATGAAAGCCCGTTGGCGTAATCCGGAAACTGGTCGGCCGGAACTGGTGAATACACTCAATGGCTCTGGTGTTGCCGTTGGTAGGACACTAATAGCAGTGCTGGAGAATTATCAACAGGAAGATGGAAGAATCAAAATTCCTGCGGTGCTGCAGGCGTATATGGGTGGTTTGGAATATATTGCTTAAGCTGAATGCTTGAAATTTGTTTGCCCAATACTAGCGCTTAATTTTGATATAAAAAAACCCGCAAACAGCGGGCTTTTTTATATCTTTAGTGTAATGTGTTACTCAGTCATCACCGAAAGCAAAGCCCATTAAGTGCAGCAGGTTATTGAATAACATGAACACATTTGCTAGCAGGCTAGTTGCTGCAATAATATAGTTGGTTTCGCCACCATTGACGATGCGCTGGGTTTGCCATAACATCAAACCCATGGCAACCATCACGGCCAAGCTTGATAGTGCCAGTCCAAAGGCCGGCATTTTTAGGAAGTAATTAGCAATAAAGCCGACAACAACCACTATTAAGCCGACTCCCAGCATAGCAATCATATTGCTGAAGTCCCGTTTGGCAACCATGGCATAGGCCGAGATACCGAAGAAGGCAATTGCGGTGACACCGAAAGTCATTGTTACCAATTCGCCGCCATTACTGTAATTGGCAAGCATAAAGTCAATATTTCCACCGGTGATAAGTCCAAGGAATGCACTAAAACCAAAGGCGGAAACCAGTCCCCAGCCGCTATTACGGGTTTTTGCAATTAAGAATGAAAAGCCGAACAGCCCAGCAAGCATTGGGAAAAACCCGATACGCAATTGCATTCCCGCTGAAAACCAGGCGGTCACTGCACTGGCCACAAATAGCAAGCCAAGCAGCGCGTAAGTATTTTTTAGAACTCGGCTAGCGAGTAATGGGTTAACAATAACAGGTGTTTGAAAGTTGGTGTTCATGTAGGTAATTTCCTTATTAATAAGCTCTGGTAGTATGACACAAAGTGCCGCAAATAGTTGCAGTAGCGGGACTTAATTGTTCTTGCAAGATTGGAAAAATATATTTATTAAGCCCTTAATATGACAAGCAACTGCTTGCTGTGGTTGTGATTCAAGACTTCAATTTAAGCAGTATATCCATGACTTTAGTGGCCAGTTTTCCATATGGTGGTGCCAGGTATTTCATCGCGCTAACACCTGCTTGATAGTGGACCGGGCGCAACTTGGAAAAAGTCACAAAGCCCTCATAGCCATGATAATGCCCCATGCCACTTGCACCAACGCCACCAAAGGGTAGGTCATGCTGGGCGACATGCAACATGGCATCGTTGATACAGCAACCGCCGGACATTACTCTGTCGAGGTAAAAATTCTGAAGCTTTTTGTCATTGGTGAAAGGGTAGAATGACAAGGGTCGGTCACGCGAATTAATATATTCCACGACTTGCTGAGGCTCTGTGTAGCTTAATATTGGTAAAATCGGCCCAAAAATTTCACGCTGCAACACGATCATTTCATCCTTTGGGTTCAACACAAGATGCAATCCGATTTTACGCATACCGTCTGTCGACTCCTGACCCTCAGTCAAATTAATCACAGTAGCATCCTGCTGCCTGGCATCTTCCAGTGCCTGCTGCAGGCGCTCATAGGCACTTTGATCGATTATAGATGTGTAGTCTATGCTGTTGATATCTGGGCAGTGTGTGTTTATCCAAGCCCGAGCCTCGCTAACGAACTCATCGACACGGTTTTCAGGGATAAAAATGTAATCGACACTAACGCAGGCTTGCCCGGCGTTATAAGTTTTTACAAATAGAATGCGTTCAACAGCTTTTTTCATCGGATAATCTTGACCGATGACAGCTGGGGACTTACCGCCGAGTTCAAGGGTTACTGGTGTCAGGTTTTTGGCGGCTGATGCCATTACAGCTTTACCAGTAGCCCCGGATCCGGTAAACAACAGGTGGTCGAATGGCAGTTGTGAGAACTGGATACCAACTCCGCCGATTTCTTCAAAAAAGCTGAGCTTGTCTGCTGGGAAATATTTCGGACTAAGTTCCATCAGCAAACGGCTAAGGTGGCGTGAATTTTCCGACATTTTGACCATTGCCCGGTTACCTGCAGCAAAAATGAAGGTAAGCGGTGCAAAGCTTAGTTGAATGGGGAAATTCCAAGGAACAATAATACCGACAACGCCCAAAGGTTGCGGGATAACCCGATTGCGGGCACCCGGATACATGGTTGAGTCGATTGCCCGGCGCTGTACTTTCATCCAGCGCTTGAGTTTTTTAATGACAAAGTTAATTCCATCGAGGGTTACTAGAATTTCTGCGAACATGCTCTCATGCTTTGAGCGATTGCCATAATCCTGGTTGATTGCCTCGATTATCGCCTCGGTGTTTTCACTGAGCATTTTTTTCAGGCTGAGTAGATCCTGTTTTCGTTGCGCGAAATCAGGCACAGGGTCATTAAGGTAGGCCTGCCGCTGTAAATCCAGACAATCATTTAAAGCGTTAACGGTAATGTTTGCGGGGTCAAAATCTGCCTGTTTCATTTGGCTGTTCATATCTCAGTTCTCCGGACAATAACGCTTATGGCGCTGGACTCATGATTCTACCCTATGCCATGTAGTGAGTTGACAATAATGTGGGCTGCTGTTTGCCCGGTAACAGTATACCCTTTGCATGTAAGCCGTATTATGGCGTGCATTACCCAGCAAGATTTGTAATATGCAAAGGAACTAACTGGAAAAGAAAAAATCACAACTAATTAGCTTACAATGTCGCAGCAAAGTTTTTTGTTGTAATTTATTCATACTGTAGAGAAAGTGTTTTATGTTGTTAGTGATGAGTTCCAGAGCCTGATGTTAAATACATTCCTGTTATTTTCCCTGTTGCAGCTGAATACCGGAGCCGTTAATGAGCTCAATAAAGTAACTGTAAACACTGATTCTAAAACACTCGCTGTGATGGAGGTTTTTTCCAGCAGGGAAAGAATCAATTATTCGGCGAGCAGCAGTCTGGCAGTCATTAGCGCTGCTGAGTTAGCACTTGAGTCGCCAATACATCCAAATGAAATATTTGATCGTATCCCTGGGGTCTGGATCAGTCGCGGTTCTGGGCAGGAGCATCTGACTGCGATTCGTTCACCGGTTTTAACCGGGGCAGGGGCTTGTGGTGCTTTTATGGTGCTGGAGGATCAGGTACCGACTCGACCAGCGGGTTTCTGTAATGTGAATCAGTTATTTGAAGTCAATGTAGCACAGGCAGGCAGAATTGATGTGCTTCGCGGACCGGGTACAGTTGTATATGGTTCCAATGCTTTGCATGGCGCGATCAGTGTGTTTACGCCCGGCCCTCAAGCTAACGGCGGCGACGAAATTTCATCGGTATTTTCTTTACAATTGGGCGGTAATAGCTATTATCGTGGTCAAGTAGCCATGTCCTCAGATACGCTAGCTGTTCAGGCTGGCTATACGGATGCTGCCAGCTTTAGGGATGATGAGCGATACCGGCAAGGTTTATTTAATTTTCAGGCGCTACACTCAGTGGGTAGTGCCAGTGGCCGGACTTCTTTTGCCTATACCAGTTTGGATCAGGATACTGCTGGATTTATCCTCGGCAAAGATGCCTATAAGGATTCTACCCTGCGCCGGCAAAACCTGAACCCGGATGCATTCCGTAAAGCTTGGGCATCACGGCTTTCCAGCCGTTGGAACTGGCAAGCCGACAATGGCGACAGTATTGAGTTTATTTCTTATCTGCGTAGTAGTCGCATGGACTTCTTGCAGCATTTTCTACCCGGCACGCCACTGGAATCCAATGGTCAGGACTCTTTTGGCTTGCTTACAAGCTGGTCAAATGAACGCTCACTGTCTGCCGGAATTGATCTTGAATGGACCCAAGGTTTTCTACAGGAATTCCAGGAGAATGTACTCAATGGAGGCTCTGCATTCCTCAATGAAACCCGTCCGCAGGGTTATCATTATGACTATGATGTTGCGGCAACTATGGCGGCTGTCTGGTTTCAATGGCAACATGATTTCAGTTCGGGACTTGAGTTAACCACAGGTTTAAGGGCAGAGTACTTGGCTTATGATTATGATAATAAGATGCTGGATGGTAATACCCGGGATGATGGCAGCGTATGTGGTTTTGGCGGCTGTCTGTATACCCGCCCGGCAGACCGTACTGATAGTTTCAGTAATATCTCACCGGAGCTGAAGCTCAGTTATCAGCTGCCATCGGAACAACTACTCTATCTGCGTGCTGCCCGAGGCTATCGCGCCCCGCAGGCCACGGAGTTGTATCGCTTGCAAAGAGGGCAGCTTGTGGCCGACTTGAAACCGGTGACTCTGGATTCGCTTGAATTTGGATACAAAGGCAGTGCTGAGAATATCAGTTATGAGTTAATTGCTTATTTTATGCGTAAACAAAACTTTATTTTTCGTGATGCAAATGGATTTAATGTTAGTGATGGCAAAAGTCGGCATAGAGGTGTTGAGGCTCAGTTCCAATGGCAAATGTCAGCAAAACTTGCCCTAAATAGTAATATTTCATGGGCTGACAATAGCTATGATTTTAACCGGGACCTGGGTTTCTCCGGTGTTATCAGCAGGGGCAACGAGATCGATACGGCACCCCCTTGGCTGGGTGCATTGCGCTTGAATTGGCAACCGCATGAAAACCAGCGGTATGAAGCAGAGTGGGTGTATCAAGGCGGCTACTTCCTTGATGCAGCCAACACCTTTACCTATCCCGGCCATGCATTGTTTAATTTGCGGGCAGTTTTAACTATAGCCGATGGCAGCCATCAACTCTCGCTGCGGATGAACAATGTTTTTGACAGGCGTTACGCTGAACGCGCGGATTTTGCCTTTGGAAATTATCGCTATTTTCCCGGTAGGGGCCGCTGGCTTAGTTTGGAATGGCAGTATCGTCACTGATGGTGGCCGCTGTGCAGGTCACATATTCTGCGTAAATATAGACATGTAAAAAACAAGGTCAACACAAGCGAGCAGGTAATAAAATATGCGGCAACCAAAAGCAGCATCACCGGCAAAGCTTATGTGATTAAATGCCCTGGGGGTGAAGCAGTACCGAGCGCTGAATGGCTGGGTAGTGAACTGATAAGGTTTAGATCAGAGCAGAAATAATCACAATTAGTCTTATCCTAAACCCCGTCATACCCGAAATGCCCCAAACCCCGTTATACCGGAAATACCCCAAACTTCGTCATGCCGGAAATGCGAATAGCATTGTCCGGTATCCAGTAGGCTTTGGATAGGACGCCTGCTTGAACAACTTAGGGGTAGAGAAAGTGTGCCACTATTATAATTCAGCGCTAATAATTTGCCCATTAAGTAACGCTTGAAAAATGGGTGTCAGGTGTACTAACAACGACTAACTACCCAGGCAGCAGTCTAAGCTAGTACATTCAGAACATCATTAAATACCGCACTAGCTCTCATTTCCTGATCAATCAGATTTTCATCGGCAAAATAGTAACCCCCAATATCAACGGGGCTACCTTGTACGGCAATTAGTTCTGCGACAATACTTTCTTCATTATCACTTAATTGTTGTGCCAACTTAGAGAAGTGTATTTGCATCTCACTATCTTGGCTTTGTTCGGCCAAGGCCTGGGCCCAATACATGGCTAGATAAAAATGACTGCCACGGTTGTCTAGTTCGTTTACTTTGCGTGAAGGTGAGCGGTTATTATCTAAAAATACTCCAGTAGCTGTATCCAGCGTATCGGCTAATATTTTGGCCTTGCTATTGCCGCTTGATTCACTTAAATGCTCAAGCGAAGCAGCCAAGGCTAAAAACTCGCCCAATGAATCCCAGCGCAGGTGATTTTCTTTGACAAACTGCTCAACATGCTTGGGGGCAGAGCCGCCGGCGCCAGTTTCAAATAATCCGCCGCCATTCATCAACGGCACAATTGATAGCATTTTCGCACTGGTGCCTAATTCCAATATAGGGAATAAGTCGGTTAAGTAATCGCGTAAAACATTACCGGTGACAGAGATGGTATCCAGGCTTTGCTTAACTCTCTCCAAGGTAAATTGCATCGCCTCTTGCGGAGACAATATACGAATATCTAGTCCAGCGGTATCGTGTTCAGGCAGATATTGATTCACCTTGGCAATAATTTGGGCATCGTGGGCACGGTTTTCATCCAGCCAAAATACCGCCGGGGTGCTACTTAAACGAGCCCGCTTGGCCGCCAATTTAATCCAGTCTTGAATGGGCGCATCTTTCACCTGGCACATCCGCCAGATATCGCCTGCACTAACTACATGCTCAAGCAGTACATTATTATTATCATCAAGCACCCGCACGGTACCTTTGTTAGGTATCTCAAAAGTTTTATCATGTGAGCCATATTCTTCAGCTTTCTGTGCCATTAAACCAACATTAGGTACGCTGCCCATGGTGGTTGGGTCAAAAGCACCGTGTTGCCTGCAAAAGTCGATGGTTTTTTGATAAATACCGGCATAGCAGCGATCCGGGATTATAGCTTTGGTGTCTTGCTGTACACCATCTGCATTCCACATTTTCCCGGAAGCACGAATCATTGCTGGCATGGATGCATCAACGATAACATCCGATGGTACATGCAAGTTGGTAATACCCCGATCTGAATCAACCATAGCAAGACCGGGTTGATAGGCATAAATAGCCTCAATATCTGCTTTTATTTGTGCTTGTTTCTCTGCAGGTAGAGACTTGATTTTGTTATATATATCACCTAATCCATTGCGGGCATCAACACCAATTTCAGCGAATAAGTCAGCATGCTGGCTAAACACTTCTTTGTAATAAACTTCAACAAAGTGACCAAAGATAATTGGGTCTGAGACTTTCATCATGGTGGCTTTCAGGTGCAGGGAGAACAACACATTGTCTTCTTTGGCACGGGTGATTTGAGCAGCGATAAACTTTCTCAGTTCATTCTTACTAAGTGCTGATGCATCAATGATTTCGCCTTCAAGCACAGCTATGGATGATTTTAATATCTGCGTATTGCCTTCATTGTCAGTTAGTTCAATGCGAACATTAGTAGCGGCACTCAAGCAACGAGATTGCTCTGTCGCAAAAAAATCAGCGGCTTCCATGCTGGCAACATGGGTTTTAGAGTCTGCAGACCATGCACCCATTGAGTGTGGGTTCTTGCGTACATAGTTTTTAACTGCCAAGGGCGCTCGCCGATCCGAATTACCTTCGCGTAATACCGGGTTAACTGCACTACCTTTGATCTTGTCATACTGCGCCCGTACTTTTCTTTGTTCGTCGGTTTTAGGGTCTTCAGGGTAGTCAGGCAGTTGATAGCCACTTTGTTGAAGCTCCTTAATTGCCATCTTGAGTTGCGGTACGGAGGCGCTGATATTAGGCAGTTTGATAATATTTGCCTCGGGCTTCAATACCATTTCACCAAGTTCAGCTAGGGCATCATTAATTTGCTGCTCAGGGTTCAAATAACCCGGGAACTTAGCCAGTATTCGCCCAGCCAGCGAGATATCAGTGGATATAATTTCAATCTCCGCAGCTTTGGCAAATACACGAATAATGGGTAATAACGAACGCGTAGCCAATGCTGGGGCTTCATCGGTTTTGGTATAAATGATTTTTGCTGTAGTCATTGAAGATCCTGGTTTTGTAACTAATGATTGTAGAGGCGGATTTTAACAGATAGTTGCATAGGCGTGGATAGGTACTGGCAAGAGGTGTAGGGCTGATTCTAGAAAGTCAGGGTTTGCTCAAACACCCAAAACACTGCCTGGCAGCTTGCTTGAATTAGAGTCCTGCATTTGCTGGGTTTATAAACACAGCTCGTCTTTCCTGGAATGCGGGTAGCATTATCCGGAATCTAGAGAGTTTAGTTTGGTCTTTGTGGTGGCTTGTAGAGCGGAGAAGGAGGGGTTATTCGGCACATCCATGTGCCTCCCCCTTCGGGCTCGCTTTGCTCGTGAAAATTCGTTCCAGACGAATTTTTCGAACCCAGTAACGCTTCGCGTTACACGAGGGTTCTCATCCCTCACTCCACCAATAAAAAAGCCTCGCAGTTGCGAGGCATTATTATCCGGAATCTAGAGAGTTTAGTTTGGTCTTTGTGGTGGCTTGTAGGGCGGAGAAGGAGGGATTATTCGGCACATCCATGTGCCTCCCCCTTCGGGCTCGCTTTGCTCGTGAAAATTCGTTCCAGACGAATTTTTCGAACCCAGTAACGCTTCGCGTTACACGAGGGTTCTCATCCCTCACTCCACCAATAAAAAAGCCTCGCAGTTGCGAGGCTTGTTTATTGGCGGAGAGGGAGGGATTCGAACCCTCGATAGGCTATTAACCTATGCTGGTTTTCAAGACCAGTGCATTCAACCGCTCTGCCACCTCTCCTTGTTAGATGACTGACGCGGAATTTTATCCGCTACGGTTCAGGCTGCGAATTTTAACCAATATCAGCTATTTTGACTAGTTATTTAGTGAAATATATTTTTACTACTGTAAGTATGGTAAATTTCCTACATGGGGTATCGTAAAATTGTGCTTACAAGTGCCTTCAATACGGTGCAGTATGGTTAGCAAGAGCAGCCGATGAGTTTGCTCGGAAACCAACGAGAGGATATAGAATGATTACAATATTGATTGTAGATGATCACGACTTAGTGAGGACTGGCTTACGCCACATCATCAGTGGTGACCCTGGTATAGAGGTTGTTGGCGAGGCGGGTGATGGCGAAGAAGCTATCATTAAAAACCGCGACCTCAAGCCGGATGTTGTGTTACTGGATATTTCTATGCCGGGTCTTTCTGGCTTTGAAGTTACTAAACGCTTACGCCAGGCTAGACCGGATGCGCGGATTATTATTCTCACCGTGCATGCTGAGTCGCCATACCCATCCAAATTGTTGGATGCTGGTGCAACTGGGTATCTTACCAAGGGTTGTGAAGCCTCAGAGCTGCTTGAAGCGATTCATTCAGTTGCTTGTGGTAAACGCTATATTGGTGGTGATATAGCCCAGAGGTTGGCGCTATCTTTATTGCCTGGCGCCAGTCGATCTCCGTTTGATAATTTAACCTCACGGGAAATGGAGGTTGCTTTGATGCTTATGCAGGGAATGGGTGCACCGCAAATCGCTGAGACCATGAAGTTAAGCCCGAAAACAGTGGCAACTTATAAGTATCGTGTTTATGACAAACTAAATGTCCACAAGGAAGTTGAACTGATGAAGCTGGCCTTGCGTTACGGTATTATTGAGGTCGAGAATCACTAAATTAAAATAGCCGGGGCAGTACATTCATACTGTCCCGGCTAAAGCATTATGCTTAATCAGACTTTGTACGAGAGGCATCAATCGAGGCCTGCAACGGGTTTTTCTTCAACGGTTCAACCTTGATTTTTCCATCAGCACTGCTCTTTAGTTTAAACAGGCCCGGAGGTGGCTCAGCTGCAGCGGATGGTGCGTTTTCCAGACCGCTTGAGGTGCTGGTGTTTTTGGCCACGACTTTTTTAGCCACTGGTTTTTTAGTATCCGCTTTTTTAGTAACTGGAGCCTTGCTTGGCTTGTCGGATGTCTTTTCTGCTGTTTTACTAAGTTTCTCTGATCCCGGTGCTCCTGTATCAGTTTTCTTTGCGGGATTAGCATCGCTGGCTGCCGCGATTTTTTTCGCTGCCGGTTTTCTGCTGCGAGTAGTTTTAGCAACGGGTTTTTCTACAGTACTACTGGCTTTTGCTACAGGCTTTTCGTTACTGGTTTCAGTACTTGCCGCTTTATCGGCAGCTGGCTTTTCGGTTTTTACCGGCGTGCTTGGCTTAGATTCAATAACGGGTTGAGCCGTGATTTTTTCGGTTTTCTCGGTTTTTACCGGTGTATTTACTGCTTTGCTTTGGCCCTGGTCTTGGCTCGGGCTCTGACTCTGACTTTGGCTTTGACTTGGCGTAACGCCTGAGGGTTTGTCTGTAGTTGTTGTCTCGACTTTGTTTTCAGTCGGTTTTGCGGGCGCTCGATTATTTCCTTTACCGGATGTTTTATAGGGCGAGCGGCGACGACGCGGTTGCCTGCGCGGTGTATCGCTAGCCGGTTGCTGTGTATTGCCATCTATGGCAGGGCGAGCATTGCCATCGGCTTCAACCACTTTCGCTTCGTTGGTTTTTACATTCCCGGCTGCTGAGTTCGGCTGCTGGTTTTGTTGTTTAGCCGCGGGTTGTTGTTGATTTTGCATCTGCTGCTGATTTTGGTTCTGGTTTTTATTTTGATTCTGATTGCGACCACCGCGTCTCCGCGTAGTTTTCTTTTTACTGGTTTTTTTGCTGACTTTCTTTTTCTGTTGCTGATTACTGCCGCCTGCAGCTTGTTGTTGATTCTGTTGTTGCGGCTGTCTGCGGTTGCGTTGGCTCGATTGTGCGCTACCTTGAGGGGTGGTTTTCTTGCCGCGTTTTTTAGTGGTTTTCTTGCTGCGGCTATCGGATTTTTGCGTTTCTTCTTCGGCGCTACCACTAAGGAAACTGAACACGCGGGCAAGCAGCCCAGGGTTCTTGGTATCTGTGGCAGTTGTTGAAGCTTGGCGAGCCGGGGCGCGTTGTTGTGCGATGCGTGATACTACCGGTTTATCCAATGCGATGTTCGCCTGAGTAACCTGGTTGGCAATAATATCCACTTTGGTTTCGGTGGTTTGTTCAAAACTGGCATCTTCGGATACTTCATCTTTGCGAATCCGGCGAATTTCAAACTTCGGATGCTTCATCTGGTTATTGGCAAGAATTAGGATCGAAATTTTACTGCGTTTCTCTAATATGCGTACGGCATCGCGCTTTTCGTTGAGTAGGAAATTAGCGACACTTGTGGGTACTTCAGCAATGATTTGGCCGCTGAAGTCCTTCATCGACTCTTCTTCCATAAGCCTTAGGATAGATAGCGACAATGATTCTACGCTACGAATACGACCCTGGCCGTCACAACGAGGGCAGGTTTCTTTGCTAGACTCGCCAAGAGAAGGTCGTAAGCGCTGGCGTGACATTTCCAGTAGTCCGAAGCGTGAAATTCGACCCACTTGAATTCTGGCCTTATCCATTTTTACCGCGCTACGCAAACGGTCTTCTACATCTTTTTGGTGACGGCGATTGGTCATATCAATAAAGTCGATGACCACCAGCCCACCCATGTCACGCAGACGAAATTGACGAGCTATTTCTTCGGCCGATTCCAAGTTGGTGTGATAAGCGGTTTCTTCAATCCCGGCTCCTTTTGTGGAGCGGGCAGAGTTAATATCAATAGCGATCAGCGCTTCAGTATTGTCAATCACGATTGAACCACCTGAGGGCAGGTGTACCTGGCGTGAGAAAGCTGATTCAATCTGGCTTTCAATTTGGTAGCGATTAAATAATGGCGTTCTATCGGTGTATAACTTAAGTTTGCGAATGTTGTGCGGCATAACTTGCTGCATAAATTCGCGTGCTTCATTAAAAGTAGACTCGCTGTCGATGAGGATTTCACCGATATCGTTGCGCAGGTAATCGCGTAGCGCGCGGATAATAAGATTGCTTTCCTGATAGATCAGGAACGGGGCTTTACGGGTCTCGGCAGCTTTTTCTATGGCTGACCACAGGTGTAACAGGTAGTCGAGATCCCATTGGAGTTCTTCAAGATCCCGTCCAACACAAGCTGTGCGGACGATCAGTCCCATGGTTTTAGGGACTTCCAGATGTTTCAGCTGTTCTTTAATCTGTTGGCGTTCTTCACCCTCAATGCGGCGAGATACACCACCGGCTCGACCATTGGTTGGCATCAAAACCATATACCGTCCTGCCAAGGAAATATTGGTGGTCAGAGCAGCGCCCTTGTGGTCGCGTTCTTCTTTAGTCACCTGGACGATGATTTCCTGGCCTTCGCTGACGACTTCTCGAATCTTGGGACGGCCATCGGTTTTGCTTGCGGAATCCTTATAACAGGACGGATTGATTTCCTTCATCGGCAGGAAGCCGTGGCGTTCTGAGCCAAAGTCCACAAAGCAAGCTTCAAGGCTGGCTTCTACACGGGTGATTTTAGCTTTGTAAATATTGCCTTTCTTTTGATCGGCAGAGGGGACTTCGATATCAAGGTCAAGCAAGTGCTGACCGTTTGCGATTGCTACGCGCAGCTCTTCAGGCTGTGTAGCATTTATTAACATGCGTTTCATTTTAGCGTGTTCCTCGGGTTTTCCCGGAGCAGAACACCAGATAAAATCTAGCTATTAGGCTGTTTTATCTGAATAAAATATCATTTTAAACAAGACCGGAGGAAAACCCCTCAACAGTCTATTGTTTCGATATTCTCTAATTTACAGCGACCGATGATGCAGGCGCTGTGATTAAATTATTTCCCTGAAATCGGCTTGCCGCTCCAGGAACACCGCTATTAGTTTTAATTTAAATGTGAAACCGTTATTCATTCGGTTTCACCGGTAGGTGGGTTTGTTAAGGCCACCTGTAATAATTTTCTGGCGTGTCAAAATTTAACTTACGCCTAGTGCCGGAAACTAACCGCTGTTTTTTAGTTATAAAGGCGGTCTCGGCTGGCAGTATTTTGGCGGTTATATTCCGCAACTTAAATACTTGATATATTGCACTGTACTGATGCTACTGCTGCTAAAATAAATTTTGCGCAGAGGGCGGACAATGCAAATAAAACTGTTTGTTCAAGAGTAATAACAAGAGAATAAATTGATACATTCTGTCGAACAGGTGAATTATAATGGCTTGCTTTCATATATTCAATAGCTTAGGCGATCTTCTAAAAGAAATTCATTGAGAGTTGCGGGCAAAATTTATAGTTCAAGCAAGTATGTAGCAGAGGCTTTTTTATGCAACAAGATAGTCGCACAGTGGAAATATCGGAAAATCGCGAAGGTCAACGACTGGATAATTTTTTACTACGGGAAATGAAAGGTTTGCCTCGGTCGGCCTTGTATCGCCTGATTCGCACAGGTCAGGTCAGGGTTAATAGCAAGCGGGCTAAGCCTACACAGAAGTTGCTCACCGGCGACCGGGTACGAATTCCACCGGCCTACCTAATAGATAAGTCACAGGCCGTACCGCCTGGCTCGGTGGTGCAGCAGCTTAGAAATGCCGTGTTATTTAATGACAAAGACTTGTTGGTGCTGAATAAACCCGCCGGTTTGGCCGTACATGGCGGTAGCGGATTAAGCTGGGGCCTTATTGATGCTGCCCGATTGGCGTTTTCTGAACCTGATTTAGACTTGGCTCATCGGCTTGATCGCGAGACCTCGGGTTGCTTGGTGTTAGCGCGGAGCCGTGAAAGTCTAAAACGGATTCATGATTTATTAAAGCAAGGTGGTATGCATAAATCTTACCTTGCCTTGCTTCAGGGGCGCTTACCGGAGCAACCTATAGAGGTGAATTTGCCTTTAATTAAAGCCAGCGGCCGTGGTGGCGAGCGTGTGGTTGTTGTCGATCATAACTTCGGCAAGCAAGCGCATTCAATTTTTACCCGCCTGCAAAGCTATCAACAGGCTGATTATGTTGAGGTGCAAATCACCACCGGGCGCACCCATCAAATCCGCGTACATGCCCAGGCACTCGGTCATCCATTAGCCGGGGATAGTAAATATGGGGATAAGGAATTTAATAAAGCGCTACGGGTTTTGGGTTTGAAAAACTTATTTCTGCATGCGCAACGGCTGGATATTCCATTGTCCAGCGGTGAAATGTTACCGATTACAGCGCCTTTACCAGAAAAACTTCGCGAATTACTCGACAAACTACCCATTTAGAGGTCTAATTCCGCAATGTATCAGCCCTTATCACTATTCGTTGGCCTGCGTTATTTGCGCGCCAAACGACAAAATCATTTTATTTCATTCATATCCCTGATCTCAATGCTGGGTATTGCTCTTGGCGTGACCGCGCTGATTACCGTGCTGTCGGTAATGAATGGCTTCGAGAAGGAAATTCGTGAACGCATACTCGGAATGGTTTCCCATGCAGTGGTTACACCCTGGGATGGCAAACTAAAAGATTGGCAAAAGGTGGTGGAGATGGCACGCGCACATCCGCAAGTTGTGGGTGCGGCACCTTTTATTGAACGCGAAACCATGATCCAGGGTCGTGCTGTTAAAGGTGTTTTGGTTCGCGGTATCGACCCGCAATTAGAGATGACGGTTTCGGATGTAGGCGAGCACATGCTTGAAGGCGAGCTAGGCGATCTGGTGGCTGGTGAATATCGGGTTTTTCTGGGCAGCGGTCTAGCTCGGCGCTTGGGGATGAGGGTGGGCGATAAGGTGACAGTCTATGCGCCAGAATTACGCGCGACCCCGGTTGGGGTTATTCCACCGATGCGACGCTTTACTGTGGCTGGAGTATTTGAAATCGGGGTGCATGAATACGATACCTCACTGGCGATTATTCACCTCACCGATGCCGGTAAGCTGTTCCGACTGGGAAATGCTGCTGGGGGTATTCGCCTACAGTTGGATGATATGTTCAAAGCCCGGCAAGTTGGTCAGGATATCGCCTCAGAACTACAGGGTTTATTTCAGGTGCGCGACTGGACTCAGGAAAATGCGAACTATTTCCGTGCGGTAAAAACGGAAAAGTCCGTCATGTTTATCATCCTTTTTCTGATTGTCGCCGTAGCTGCTTTTAATATAATCTCTACTCTGGTGATGGTGGTAACGGATAAACAGGCCGATATTGCCATTCTTAAAACTATGGGGACATCATCTGGCACTATCATGCGCATATTTATAATTCAGGGAACACTTATCGGCATCATCGGTACACTCTTTGGGGTTATCGGCGGGGTAACGCTGGCCTTGAATGTTGGCACTGTGGTGCCGTGGATAGAACAACTAGCCGGTTATGAGTTACTGCCGTCTGATATTTATTATATTAGTGAGCTGCCATCTGATTTGAAGTGGCCGGATGTATACAAATTTGCCAGCATGTCCTTGGCTATTTCAGTGCTTTCCACAATTTATCCGGCTTGGAGAGCGGGTAGGGTGCATCCAGCAGAGGCGCTCAGCTATGAATGACAACACAATACCGCCGGTTTTAACCTGTAGGGGTATTAGTAAATCCTATCGGCAAGGCGTGGAAGAACTGAAAGTACTGGATGGGGTAAGTCTGGAAATAGCCCCGGCAGAAAATATCGCTATTCTTGGCGCCTCAGGCACCGGTAAAAGTACGCTATTACATATCCTTGGTGGCTTGGATAAACCCAATGCCGGTGAAGTCATTATTGCGGGTCAGTCACTGTGGCAGCAATCGGCCAGTAAACGCGAAAAACTGCGCAACTTGAAGTTGGGCTTTATTTACCAATTTCATCATCTATTGGCGGAATTCACCGCGCTGGAGAATGTTGCCATGCCCTTATTGATTCGCGGTGAAAGCGCGGAATCTGCAGCCAGTATTGCAAAACGCCAGCTGGATGCCGTGGGTTTAGGGCAGCGCTTGAATCACAAGCCCGGAGAGCTCTCCGGTGGCGAGCGCCAGCGCGCTGCGGTTGCCCGTGCGCTTGCCGGGCAACCGGCAATAATACTCGGGGACGAACCAACCGGTAATTTGGATGAAACCAATGCATCGCTGGTTTGGGATCTGATGCTGGATCTTAATCAGGAAAACAAAACTTCACTGGTGATGGTCACTCATGACCCGGGTCTGGCCAAACGCATGGATCGGCTTTATGAGCTTCGTCAGGGCAGCTTAGTTCCAGTCTAAAAAAACACAATCGCGGGGGGGCGAAAAAGGGAATGAAATTAGAGGGTAATGGCAGTAATGCTACGAGCCGCAGGCTTAGCAGCAGTGTGTTGGCTCTGGTGTATCTTGCTGGGGTGTTATCGGTAGTGCAACTGCCGCAGTTGCCGGAATTTCGTTTCGAAGTGGTTTGCCTGCTACTTGCTGGTGTTATTTGCTGGCTACCCAAAAGTGATAAAGTCATATTTGTTTATCGCAGTTTAGTCGTTTGTTTTCTACTCGCTGTCGGAGTCACTCTGTTTTTGGCGAGAGCTATCCTTGCAGACCAGCTCGATCCCGCGTTCAATGGGCAAACCCTGATGCTGACAGGGGTAGTAACAAACCTACCAAGCATACGGGTGTCGAAGAATCGTTATTCGAGTACCAATAGTGATGCCATTGGGTTTGATGCCAGGTTTCTTTTTCAGCTCGATCAGCCGATTCCCGGCCTGCCCAAAAATCTACTGGTGCAGTGGTATGCAAATGCGCCGATGATTGCTGCGGCTGAACGATGGCAACTACAATTGCGACTCAAACCACCCAGAGGTAAGTTAAATTTTACCGGTTTTGATTACGAACGCTGGTTGTTTCGCCAAAATATTGGAGGCTTG
Organism: Lysobacterales bacterium; assembly: GCA_021648125.1. Lineage (GTDB taxonomy): Bacteria > Pseudomonadota > Gammaproteobacteria > Xanthomonadales > SZUA-36 > SZUA-51. Next base: position 39,603 of record JAKITK010000003.1, on the reverse strand, counting down.
GCTACTGTTATTAGCGGTGAGCCGCTATCGGCGAGCGAGGACGAGCCCCAGGGATTGTTCGGATTACGCTGGCGCCAGCAACTCTCCGAGCAACTGGAAAATCTGGGGGTAGGGAATTCTGAACCAGCAAATGCGCTAATACGAGCACTTGGGATCGCCGATAAATCGCGTCTGGATCCAGTAACACGAGACTTGTTTGCCCGCACAGGAACAGCACATTTGCTAGCCATTTCAGGCTTGCATATTGGCTTGGTAGCTTTGGTCGGTTTATCCCTAGGCCGGGTATTACTGGGTCTAAGCGGATTGATAATGCCAAACAATAGTGCCCGGTGGTTGGCGAGAATCAGCCGACAACGGTTGATTCTGATTCCCGCAATTGTGCTAGCGCTGATTTATGCCTGCCTGGCAGGCTGGTCATTACCGACACAGCGCGCGCTGGTTATGCTGCTAGTATTGAGTGTGGGAGTGTTTTTACGCCGCAAAATCAATCCATGGCATGCCTGGTCACTGGCCTTGATAGGGGTGTTATTGCTGGATCCTCTGTCCGCCATTGATCCGGGTTTCTGGTTGTCGTTCACGGCAGTTGCCTGGTTGATATTCTTTCTGGGTGGTAGACGCAGCAAAAACCGTTGGTATTCTATGTTACGGGCGCAATGGGTGGTGGTGCTCGGGCTGTTACCGCTGACACTGATGTTATTTTCGCGCATCCCGGTGGCATCCCTGTTGGCTAATCTGGTGGCCATCCCGTTGACGGGGATGTTGTTAGTGCCTTTAATTCTGCTGGCGATATTCTTTTCGGGGCTGTGGCCGGCAATTGCACAAACGCTTTTGGCTGTGGCTGCCTGGTTGCTGGACCATTTAATCGCGTATTTAAGCTGGCTAGATCACTGGATGCCAGCAATTACGGTACAGCTTAGTGTTCCCCACGCCGCGCTATTGTTGCTGGCAACAGTGGCGGTAGTACTATTGTTATCGGCGGGTGGTATTTGGAAGTACAGTCTGGTTTTGGTCTGTCTGCTACCGCTTCTATTGCCTTACGAGCGCCTCGGCAAGTCTATTTATCGAGTGGAAATGCTGGATGTTGGTCAGGGATTGGCAGTACTGGTCGAGACAGCTGACCACCTACTGTTATATGACAGTGGTCCGGGTGATGGCAGGGGGCTGGATGTTATTGGTTCAATTGTCGCACCGGCAATTACTGCCACGGGTAAACCCCTGTCTAGCGTGGTAATTTCCCATGGCGATCATGATCATTCCGGTGGTCTTCACAGTTTGCGTAACCTTTATCCGAGCGCAGCTTATTACTTGAATCGACCAAAAATTGATAATGCAACAGCTTGCACGATCGGCCAGAACATGCCCTTGTTTGAAGCCGCAGGGCTGAGTATAGAAGTGCTACACCCGAACCCCGAGCTGCCTTATATGGGTAATGATAGCTCCTGTGTGCTGTTATTTCGTACAGGCAACTTCCACTGGTTATTTACCGGCGACATCAGTAAGACCGTGGAGCAACGCCTGTTGCGATTGTATCCACAATTACGCGCCAATCTCATACTCGTGCCGCACCATGGCTCTACCTCATCCTCAGGGCAAAGCTTTGTAACTGCACTGGAACCATCAATAGCGCTGATTTCTAGCGGTCATGGCAATCGCTTTAAACTGCCGTCATCAGCGGTTGTCGAGCGTTATACAGCGGTCGGCGCTCAAACGCTGGATACTGCCCGCTGCGGTGCTATCAGGCTGGATTATTCTGTCGGCAGCAGTAGTCCTAAAGTGACACACGCTAGACACAGCCGTGCTGCGATATGGCGCCAGTCTGCACGCGAGTGTTAATCTGCTTGTGACTGCCGATAATGGTAATATGCATTAGGGCATAGATGGTTTAGAATTCGAGCTGATGATTAAGCTAATATTGGGCTTGTTGTTTGCTCGATGTTTAAATTAATATCAAGTTAATAGTTTAGTTGATTTTTAGGGAGTACTTTAGCAGTGCTGGAATTTATTAAAGCCGGTGGTTGGATCATGGCACCGATTATCCTCTGTTCAGTGCTGGCGCTTGCCATTGTGCTTGAACGCTTCTGGACCTTACGCCGTAGCCGGGTTGTGCCTGCTGATATTCCGGGAAAAGTTGAGGCATGGGCCAATACTGACGACCTCGATTATAGCCACCTGACCGCCTTGCGGAAGAGTTCTCCGCTGGGTGAAATTCTGGCAGCAGCCTTACTCAACCGACACCGGTCACGCGATATTCTCAAAGAAGCCGTAGAAGAAAGCGGTCGTCATGTGGTGCATGAGTTGCAACGATTTTTAAATACCCTCGGTACTATTGCCGATATCACGCCATTATTAGGTCTTCTGGGTACTGTGCTGGGGATGATTAAGGTCTTTGCCGCAATCGTAACCTATGGTGTAGGTGATGCTAATCAATTGGCTGGAGGTATTTCACAGGCTCTGGTTACCACCGCCGCGGGTTTGAGCGTGGCGATTCCCTCGCTGCTCTTTTACCGGTATTTCCGTGGACTGATTTCCGAGCATGTAGTGTTAATGGAACAACAAGCCATTCATTTGATTGATGCTATCGAGCGCGGCAATGTGAGTAAACACAGGAACCTTCCAGGCGCCTGATCGTGAATTTTTTACGCGCCCCACTGGAAGAACCCAAGGTCAACCTTACCCCGTTGATTGATGTGGTCTTTTTGTTACTTATATTCTTTATGGTCAGCACCAGCTTCGAAAAACAAACGGCCTTGAAAATTTCCCTGCCTAAAGCCAGCCAACAAGCTGAATTGAAAAAAGACGATGCCATCGAGGTGGCGATTGATGCGGAAGGTCGAATGTATGTCAATCAACAAGGTTTGCTGAATTCCCGGGCGGCAACTTTGAAAGCAGCATTGACAGCAGCAGCAGGCTCTAACCGCAGTGTTCCAGTGGTTTTACGCGCCGATGGTGAAACCGCCCATCATTATGTAGTCACCACTATGGATGTTCTAGCGAAGATGGGTTTCAGTAATTTATCTATCGCTGCGGCAACAGAAGCAGAGGAACAATAATGGCAAATTTGGAAGATAACCCATCTACTGAACTGCCGTCCGGTCGGGAAACATTTCGCCGCTTGCTAGGTTATACCGGCCGCTATAAAGGCATGATGTTGATCGGAATATTCGGCATGTTGCTGGATGGTGTGGCACAAGTAGCATTCATCAAATTGAATGAATACATGATTGGCGGCGTCTTCGAGGATAAAAATATTGAGCTCGGTTATATGATAGCAGCTGCCATTGCCATTCTGGGTGTGGTTCGTATTGTTGGAAATTACCTTGGCGTGTACTTTCTGGAGTGGGTCGGCAAGCGCATTGTTGCGGATCTGCGCAAGGAGTTATTTGCCAGTTACCTGCGCCTGCCTGCTCGCTATCTTGATCAGAAAAACTCTGGAGATCTTATTTCTAGGCTAACCTACAACTTGGAGCAGGTGGCAAACGCGGTAACAACCACGATCGTTGCTGCGGGCCGGGATGTGGTAATTGTGGTTGGCAGCATGGGCGTAATGTTTAGTATAAATGCCAAGTTAAGTGCCAGCGTGCTGATCCTGGTGCCGATAATTGTGCTGGTGGTTAAACTGGTCAACAGCAAGTTTCGCAAACTTAGTAAGCGTGTGCAAAAGGCCATGGGCGGGGTTTCCGATGTTACATTTGAAGCGGTTAATGCCCACCGGGTGATAAAAGTTTTTTCCGGCCAACAACAGGAACAACAGCGCTTTGATGCCACCAACGAAAATGCTCGTCGCTTTGGTATGCGCCTGGTAGGTATCCGTCTGATTTCATCATCTGTTACCCAAGCAGTGGCTATCCTAGCATTTATTTTAGTGTTGTTAATCTCCCTGCAGCCGAGCATGCTGGAAAATATCAGTCCGGCGGGTTTCTCATCGATCTTTTTGGCTTTGTTCGCCTCTATCCCACCGCTGAAACGAATATCCAATGTGCAGGAGCAAATTGGCAAAAGTATCGCAGCGGCAGAAAGTGTTTTTGAGTTGATCGACCAACCTGCTGAAGTTGACGAAGGTAGGGCGCTTATCGAAAATCCTCGCGGCGAACTGGAGTTTCAAAATGTCAGCTTTGCCTACAATGGGGCTGAAACGGTACTGGAAAATATTAATTTACTGCTGCCTGCTAGCACGGTTACCGCGCTGGTAGGACACTCTGGAAGTGGTAAATCAACCATGGCGAATATGGTTGCGCGTTTTTTCAACCAGTCGCAGGGCAAGATATTACTCGATGGTGTTGATATTGCCGATATCAGTCTGGCGGCGTTGCGTCAGAATATATCTCTGGTGTCACAAGATGTGGTGTTGTTTGATGACAGCATTGCCAATAATATCGCCTATGGTGAGCTGGCCGGTGCCAGCCGTGAAAATATTATTACGGCGGCACGGGCTGCCAATGCCCTGGAGTTTATCGAGCGATTACCAGATGGCCTGGATACTCGTGTTGGTCCGAATGGGGCCGCCTTATCTGGCGGGCAGCGCCAACGAATCGCTATCGCTCGGGCGTTATTAAAAGATGCGCCAATTCTTATTCTCGATGAAGCCACCTCGGCACTGGATAGTCATTCTGAACATATTATTCATGAAGCATTAAATAAATTAATGGCTAATCGAACCACACTGGTTATCGCTCATCGCCTGAGCACCATCGAGCATGCTGATCAAATAGTGGTGCTTGAAGATGGGAAGATTGTAGAGCAGGGCTCGCATAAACTACTGCTAGCAAAACAGGGTATATATGCCGGTTTTTATCGACGCCAGACAGACAAGAGCTAATGCGCGCCAGACTGGAGAAATGGTTGATAGGCATCTGGTATGCGGATACCCAACCGCCCTGGTTTTTGCGCCAGCTTGAAGCTGTTTACCGGCGTGCGCTTCCGACAGTACCCCAGAAAGCAAAAGGATTAACCAGGATGCCACTGGTGGTGGTCGGTAATATAACGGCGGGTGGAACCGGCAAGACACCACTGGTGATTGCCTTATGCAAACAATTACAAGCGGCTGGTTTTCGGCCGGCTGTGATCAGCCGTGGTTACGGCCGCAAGACCAAGGGCTTGCATATTGTGCATGCCACAGATGAGCCTTTAGTGTGCGGTGATGAAAGCCTGCTGATAAAACAGGAGACTGGTGTACCGGTGGTGCTCGCAGAAGACCGTCGGCTAGCAATTTCAGCCCTTGATGAGCATGAAATTGATATTATAATTGCTGATGATGGCTTGCAAAATACCCGCCTGAATCGGGATTTTGAAATTTGTCTGATTGATGGTGAGCGGCTCTTGGGTAATGGGCATTTGCTTCCGGCTGGTCCTTTGCGTGAGCCGGTTAAGCGCTTAAGCACGGTAGATTATCTGGTGGTTAATGGCAGTTCGGATCAGTTACAGAACTTCCTAAGCCACTTTAGTGACCTGGGCTTGCAAGCACCAGCTGCTGCTTTTAGCATGGCTCTAGTGCCCTCAAAACTTGAAGCGTTGAGGTTTTTTTCAAAGGATCGAAGCATGCAACAATCTAGCGAGGAGGTTCAAAGCTGGAAAGGAAAAAAGGTTCACGCAGTGGCCGCAATTGGTAACCCAGGGCGTTTCTGTAAATCCCTAGAAGCCCTCGGAATGCAACCGCTGCTGCAAGCATTCCCCGACCATCATCAATACCGCGTGGAAGATTTTTCACAAATGCGGGATTTGCCTATAATTATGACCGCTAAAGATGCGATTAAATGCACTGGTCTCGGTCTCGACAATGCCTGGGTATTGTCAGTAGAAGCAGAAGTTGATGCTGAGGCTTGGGCGGGTCTTATCTGTGATATAAACCGCCTGATTGAAAATCAATCTGGGAGCCAAAAATGAGTTACCGTATTGTTATACCTGCGCGCTACGCTTCCACTCGATTACCTGGCAAACCCTTGGCTATGCTCGCGGGTAAGCCAATGATTGAATGGGTATATCAAGCAGGCTTAAAGTCGGCTGCCAGCGAAGTTGTGATTGCCACAGATGATCAACGGGTTTTGCAAGTTGCTGAGGCCTTTGGTGCCAAAGTCCTAATGACTTCAGGTCAGCATGTCAGTGGCAGTGACCGGATCGCAGAGTGTTGTAACCTGTTAGGGTGGGGGGATCAGCAATTGGTCGTCAACCTGCAAGGTGATGAGCCATTGATGCCACCCGCATGCCTGGACCAGGTAGCCAGTTTACTGGATCAGGAGTCAACTGCCGGGATCGCCAGTCTGTATTGGCCCATTGCTGACACCGCAGAATTTAACGATAATCATGCGGTAAAGGTCGTCTGTGGTGAGCAACAGCAAGCCTTGTATTTCAGTCGTAGCCCGATTCCCTGTGGCCCGGTACCGAATTACCGCCAGGCAAATCGTCATCTGGGGCTGTATGCCTATAGAAATCATGAGTTACAGGCTTTGTCCCAGTTGCAGGAAAATGCCCTTGAGCGTCAGGAGCGTCTCGAACAGCTGCGCTGGCTGGCCAATGGCAATCAAATTCGTATGGCCAAAGCCGTCGAGTTTATTCCTCCGGGAGTTGACTCGCCTGAGGACTTAGAGCGTGCTGATAAAGCCTTATCTGAAATTCAATTTAAAATACAATCTAAATTCTAGTTATATTTCATATGACAATGAATAACATACTATTTATATGTCTTGGTAACATCTGTCGGTCACCGCTTGCGGAAGGCTTCTTGCGCCATTATGCCGAGCTGAACCACTGCACTGATTTTTTTAATATCGATTCGGCGGGCACTGGTAACTGGCATTCGGGGAAGTCACCTGACAGGCGGGCGATACGCGCAGCAGCAGAACACGGCGTTGATATCTCAGCCTTGCGCGCTCGCCAGATTAGCAGTGTTGATTTTGATCGGTTTCAACATATTATTGCACTGGATCGAGAAAACTTGACTGATTTACAGCATTTAAAAGCAAACATTTCAACGGATTGTCGGCTGAGTTTATTTTCTGATTTAATTGATAAGCCCGGCTTTATTGATGTGCTGGATCCCTGGTATGGCAGTTATGCAGATTTTCAGGCGGTTTCGCAACAATTGGATAGGGCGTGCAAGGTATTAATAGAAAACCATCTGACTGATGACTGAACCGGCAGCAGATAAACCGGCAGTCAGTGCTTTTGACGGTAAAGCATTTTGCCGCAATCTAAGTAATCAGGCGGGTGTGTATACTATGCTTGATGAAAAAGGTGTAGCGCTGTATATCGGCAAAGCTTCACAGCTTAAAAAAAGAGTGTCTTCCTATTTTGATGCGCGGCCTAAGAATAGTCGTCTAAGCCGGATGATCGCGCAAATTCAATATATTGACCTAGCAATTACCCAGACTGAAGCCGAGGCTTTAATTCTTGAAAATCAACGCATTAAAGCTCATCAGCCGCGTTATAATGTGCTCCTTAAAGATGATAAAAGCTACCCTTTCGTGTATGTCTCAAGTCGTGATGAATACCCGAGAGTAGCTTTTCATCGTGGGGGTAAATCCCGTCCGGGGCGTTACTTTGGCCCCTTTCCTAGTGCCGGCTCAGTACGCGAGAGCATTCATTTAATTCAACGAATTTTCCGCTTACGCAACTGTGAGGATAGTGTCTTTTCCCACCGTTCGCGACCCTGCCTGCAATATCAAATCAAACGCTGTAGCGCACCCTGTGTTAAACACATCAGTGTGGCTGAGTATCAAACAGATGTCAGTGATGCATTAGAGTTTTTGCAGGGAAAAAATGAAATGGTTATTGATCGTCTGTCCGAGCGCATGCATCAGGCAGCAAAAAAGCAGGCCTACGAAGATGCCACGCGTTACCGTGACCAGATCGCAAATTTACGCAGCATACAGGCTAAACAGTATGTCGATACCGCTGATGACACCGATATTATCGCGCTGATAGTTGAATCCGGTATCACCGCGATTGAATTAATGAGTATTCGAGGTGGCCGAAACATTGGCAGCCGTACTTATTATCCAAGTGGTGCCAGCGGTGAGCGTGCCGGTAAAGTGATGGCCGCATTTTTAGGCCAGTTTTATAACAACAAGCAGGCACCCGCGGTACTTGTGCTTTCAGACAAAGCCGATGACCAGCCGTTGTTTTCCGAAACACTCAGTCAGTCTGCGGGCAGACGGATTACGATTATTAGCCGACCGCGAACGACACGCGCCAAATTATTGGCTATGGCTACCGCCAGCGGACAAAACGCGGTTGCGCTGAGACGCTTAAGTAAAGCCAGCATTGAGCGACAGTTTCTTGAGTTGGAACAATTGCTCGGCCTTGAGCAGATGCCGGAAAGAATTGAGTGCTTTGATATCAGTCATACCAGTGGTACCCGTACAGTGGCTTCCTGTGTAGTGTTTGATAAAAGCGGTGCGTTGAAGGGCCAGTATCGCCGTTTCAATTTAACCGGGATTACCCCGGCAGATGATTATGCAGCAATGGCGCAGGTGCTCAAACGCCGTTATACCCGGGTAGTCAAAGAAGAAGCCATGTTGCCCGACCTGATTGTTGTAGATGGTGGTAAAGGTCAGTTAAGTCGGGCTATTGAAGTCATGCGAGAGTTGAATCTGACGGAAATCCCATTGCTGGGAATTGCTAAGGGAGTCTCGCGGCGCTCTGGTCACGAGGACTGGTATCGGTCTTGGAATACAACGGCTATTCAGCCACCGCCTGATGCAGTTGCCGGGCATCTTATCCAAAATATCCGTGATGAAGCCCATCGCTTTGCTATCGCTGGGCATCGGGCACGACGGAAAAAAACCATGAAAAAATCCCAACTGGAAGAGATCGCCGGTATTGGTGCGGGTAAACGCCGTGAATTGCTGCGGTTTTTTGGCGGTATTCAGGGTGTGCGCGATGCCAGCCTCGAGCAATTACAAAGAGTAAATGGTATTAATGCCAAGCTGGCTGAACTGGTCTATGCGGCATTACGGGAATGATTTATGCGGGAAAACTTTTCATAGGCGAACGCAACTGCTGCGATGTGCGATAATGCGTCAACTAATTGACAAATATTACTAATAGACCGGAAAATCTGATTTGAACCTCACCATACCCACAATGATTACCCTGCTGAGGATTATGATGATTCCAGTACTGGTGATTTTTTTCTATTTGCCTTATACCTGGTCAAACATCGCCTGTGTGATCATATTTTCGCTGGCCGGTGCAACCGACTGGTTGGATGGTTATATCGCCCGTACGATGAATTCCCATAGCAACTTCGGGGCCTTTTTGGATCCTGTAGCAGACAAGCTTATGGTGGCAACCAGTTTGGTTTTGCTGACCCAATTACACAGCCGAGACTATACCGCAACCAGTATTCTATTCACTGTCTCAGCCGCGGTAATTATTGGCCGTGAAATCTCAATTTCAGCACTGCGCGAATGGCTTGCCAAGATGGGTGAGAGTTCGCGCTTAAAGGTTAGTCCTATTGGTAAACTGAAGACCGGATTTCAGATGACGGCTATTGGTTTTCTTCTTTACCGTGAGCCTGTGTGGATAATTAATGTGTCTCTGATTGGCGAATTGCTGCTCTATATTGCGGCTATTCTAACCATTTGGTCGATGGTGAATTATATTCGTGCGGCCTGGCCGGCAATGCGTGATATAGATACAGAATTAGAAGATTCTAACTCGTCTGAAAAAAATGATAATTAGATATTCTGTGTAAACCAGACAAGCTATTATTTTAGTGTCGCCGGTTTGTCAAAATAACTATAAATTCAAAAAAAAAATGAAAAAATCCCGCTTAACCCAGGCAGAATCTACCGATCGCCACTTGCTCTATCAATCCTCTGTTCAGGATGTTGAATCCGAACTCGATTTTGTTATCCAAGCATGGGGCGAGTTACGCTCGCGCCGGGCTGAGCTTTTGCGGGAAGATTTTTGTGGCACGGCCAATACCGCTTGCGAATGGGTGCGCCGCGGACTGCACCATCAAGCCATCGGCGTAGACCTTGATGGCGAAGTACTGCAATGGGGCAGGCAACATAATATCGCCAAATTAAGCGCCGAGCAGCAACAGCGAATTGTTTTACGAGAGCATAATGTACTGGATGTGATGGAAGAAAAAGCAGACATCATTCTGGCGATGAACTTTAGTTATTACCTGTTCCTCACGCGCGAACAGTTGCGTGATTATTTCAGCAGCGCGCTCCTGGGTTTGCATAGCGATGGATTATTAGTGATGGATGCCTATGGTGGTTACGAAGCCCCGATGGAATTGCAAGAACCTAGAGAGTGTGAAGGTTTTACTTATATTTGGGATCAGGCAAGATTCAATCCTATTGACTCACTGATGGACTGCCATATTCATTTTGAATTTAGCGACGGGTCGCGCCTTGAAAAAGCCTTCAGCTATCATTGGCGCTTATGGACACTTCCGGAAATAAAAGAAATTCTGCTGGAGGCGGGTTTTTCCAAGGTTAGCATTTATTGGGAAGGCACCGATGAAGATAACCCGGAAGAGGGCAATGGCATCTATGCAGCGGCTACTCAAGGTGATGCTGATCCCGGTTGGATTGCCTATATTGTCGCAGAAGCCTAAAAATTACGCTTTATTAGAATTAAAAAACGGGCCATAAAGGCCCGTTGTTTCAAGTTTCATTATAAATTAGCTATAAATTCGCAATAAATCCCTAACCTTAGTTACCGCCGTATAATTGTCCAAGCATCTTTTTGTAACCGGCATAATCGCTAACTTCAGCCTTAATCATTTCTGTTGCGTTTAGCTCGTGCAGGGCGGAAAAATGAGACCCATTTTCATCTTCATGCAGTTTCAACAAAGCCTCGGTAATGGCATCTTTGACTTCGTCACTAACACTACTGGAGGCTGATAATGTCAGACCCGGGAAGTTTTTTGATGTGTATACAGGGTATAGATTCTGGTATTGCTCAACCAACCAGATCGGAGCTACCGCGGCATCGGCTTCCATACTGAATGTCATTTCTACACCATCAAGCCAGGCGGTGGCACTTGAAGTAATCGCAGGCTGGGAGAATGGGTTGGGGAAGGCATCCAGCAACACCAGATAACCGAGGCTGGGGGCAGCCAGCGTGGATATTATCCTACCCACAAACTGGTCCAGTTGATCATCTGCATAAGCGCCACCGGTAAGAATGGAGTAGCTGACTTCTTCTTTTACTCGTACTAGGGGTGTATATCCCTGGTTTTGAATCCGGTAATCGGTAAGTGGCGCATCTTCCAGTACCAGATCGGGCGTATCGCCGTTGCGAACGCTCAGCCAGTGGTGCTGGAAATCACGCGGGGACTTCAGGGTAATGGTATGTCCACTGGTAGCGTTTAGATATTCAATCAACGGGGCATACACTTCAGCGGAGCGTTCTTGCGGATAGTTAGGCTGCGCCACCAAGGTTAGTTCCTCGGCACTGGTCTGGCTGGTCAATAAGCCGCCAAGTAAGAATAAAGAAACTGATAGTAAGACTGGTGTTCCAGTAGTGTTTTTCATATTATTTTTTCTGGTTTTATATTCATCGACTAACCCCTCCCAGAGTGACTCCCGAGTGATCTGAAATCTTATAATACCCCATCTATTGTAAAAGTTGAACTCTGTGATCAACCAACAGCGATGTTAAGCTTGATCGAAGACAATATCCCCGCCTATTCGTTGCGCATTTTCATCGGCAAAATACAGTCGGCTATCTGTGGCAAGCGCCGCACAGCTGACCACAGCTAGGCCATGGGCGTTACTGTCGAGGCTGATGCTGTTCAGGCGTTGACCCTGGCGTTTACCGGAATGATCACGGAGATAATTAGCCGCAGCAAGCGCATCACTGTTGATGCGGGTATGAAATTTTCGGATGGTATGTTTAGCCTTACCTAGATACTTAAGCCGGGCAATGATTTCCTGGCCAGGATAACAGCCTTTGTCAAAATCAACGGCGTTATTTGCTATCAGGCCGAGTGATTGCGGTAGATGGCGGCAGCTAGTGCGTTGATCCAGCCACACCATGCCGCTATCGAAATCTGCCATCGACCACGCAGCCAATTCCTTTGTGCTGACGGATTTATCAGCATGCCCGGCTGAACCAACACGATAAGACCGTAACTCATCCAGGGGGTGAGGAATAATTATGCCCGTGCTATTTACAGTAGCGGCATAAACTTGGCTATCGGCTGCCGGGTCAAATTCAACTTTTGCCCGAAAGCGATATTTTAATAGCGTGTTGAGCACATCATCTTTGAGCACTGTAGGAATCAACATATAAAAGTCCCCATCAATGAACGCCAAAACCAAAGTGCTAATGACACGGCCCTTAGGTTCACAATAGGCAGCCATGCGCGACTGGCCATTTTCGATCCGGTCGACATCGATAGTCAGCTGGGATTGTAAAAATGTGCTGGCATCACTGCCGTGTATTTTTAAACAGAGCAGAGTAGTTAGTGGGGCTTCAGTTATTGATTTGTTCATTGTAAGCGCGAGACCAAATAAGAATGATTTTCATTAACGAGAGTATAATACTCCTAATAGCGCAGGGAATCATTGCTACTGACGATAAAACCTGCTCGAAAAAAAATTAAATTGATTATCGTGTACACGAATTTAATATTAGCGATATAATCATTCGATAACATATAATCGTGACCCGACTCACGCATGCGGTAATAGATTCAATGCAGCCAGCCTCAAAAACAATTATTGACACACAAGTTATCGACGAGTCTGATAATCCCAAAGCGTCTGGTGAGAAGCGCTTGGTTGCTAGTAAATTCTCTCAGCTTCAGTTGGGTGATGAGGATAAGCCAGCTCAGCCAGCGCGTGAAATTGGAGGCCCTGCCGGTCTTGAACCCACTCGCTATGGCGATTGGCAGATCAACGGCCGCTGTAGTGACTTTTAGGCGTTTATTCAATGGAGATCAATAGATAATGGCACCTGAAAAAAACCCGCCAGAGCGACATCAAAGGCCAATATCGCCTTTTATGATCGGCCCATATTATAAGCCGCAACTGAGCTCCATTTTATCGATAGCCCACCGCGCAAGCGGGGTTTTTCTGTCAGTTTTTGGTTCGTCACTATTAATTTACTGGCTGGTTTCACTCAGCCAAGGTCCGGCAGCCTACCATGAAGCAATGCTTTGGCTGGCATCTACCCCCGGAATGCTGTTGTTATCTGCCTTGTGTTTTGCCATTTATTATCACTTTTTCAATGGTCTTCGTCACCTGATCTGGGATACCGGGAAAATGATGAAGATTGAACAAGCCAATCGCTCGGCAATTTTTATACTCTCCTGCTCGTTCATTGCATCTGCGTTAACCATTGCTACAGTGGGAGGCTGGTTATGAAAATGCGTCACCCCTTAGCCCATGCCCGTGGTCTTGGCAGTGCCAAATCTGGTACCTCGCACTGGTGGGGGCAACGGGTTACAGCCTTGTTATTGATCCCGCTGGTTATCTGGATGTTGTATGTGATTATTGTTTATGCCGGACAGCCTTTCCAGGTGATTCAGACCTTTTTTGGCCACACAATAAATAGCATTCTTGCCATCCTACTCATTCTCAGCATGCTTCGGCATGCGCAGTTGGGTATGCAGGTGGTTATCGAAGATTATGTACATTCACAGCCGCTGGAAACCATTTTGCAGTTGCTGGTAAAACTTTTCGCTTTTGCGGGTGCAGTGACCGGGGTGCTGGCGGTAATTCGTCTGGCATTGCAGTAAGGATTGAATTAATGTCGAACGCTTATAAAGTACAAGAACATAAATATGATGTCATCGTAGTGGGTGCCGGTGGTGCGGGTTTGCGCGCCACGATGGGCTTGGCTGCGGCTGGCCTGAAAACAGCAGCCCTTACCAAGGTTTTTCCTACACGCAGTCATACGGTGGCAGCCCAGGGAGGAATGTCGGCAGCATTGGGCAATATGGGCGAGGACGATTGGCGCTGGCATATGTATGACACCATTAAAGGTTCAGATTGGTTGGGTGATCAGGATGCTATCGAATATATGTGTCGTGAGGCAGTTCCGGCAGTGATCGAGCTGGAGCATTACGGAGTGCCATTTTCACGCACTGAAGAAGGCAAAATTTACCAACGCCCGTTTGGTGGTATGACCACAGAATTCGGCGAGGGTGGCGCCGCACAGCGAACCTGTGCCGCCGCTGATCGCACTGGGCATGCTATTTTGCATACGCTGTATCAGCAAGCACTAAAACATGACGCCACTTTCTATATTGAATATTTCGCATTAGATTTGCTGATGGATGAGGATGGTGCCTGTAAGGGCGTGCTCGCCTGGGATTTGTCAGAAGGCACATTGCATCTGTTTCGGGCCCATGCAGTTATTCTCGCCACCGGTGGTTACGGTCGCGCTTACTTCTCTTGTACCTCCGCACATACTTGTACCGGTGATGGTGCCGGCATGACACTGCGGGCAGGTTTGCCATTGCAGGATATGGAATTCATACAATTTCATCCCACTGGCATATATGGGGCCGGACCATTGATTACTGAAGGTGTACGCGGGGAGGGCGGTTTTCTGACCAACTCTGAAGGTGAGCGGTTTATGGAACGCTATGCACCCAGCGCCAAAGATCTTGCATCCCGAGATGTGGTTAGCCGGGCAATGACTATGGAAATTCAGGAAGGGCGTGGAGTCGGTCCAGAAAAAGACCATATATTCCTTAATTTACAGCACCTGGGCACGGATGTGATTAACGAACGCCTGCCAGGAATTGCCGAGTCTGCGATGATCTTTGCCAATGTCGATGTCACCACAGACCCGATTCCGGTATTGCCAACATGCCATTACAATATGGGCGGTATACCAACCAACTATCACGGCGAAGTGGTGCATATTAAAGACGACGATCCTGATGCAGTTGTTCCCGGTTTGTTTGCCATTGGCGAAGCCGCCTGTGTTTCTGTGCATGGTGCCAATCGCCTGGGTTCCAACTCATTGCTCGATATCGTGGTCTTCGGGCGTGCAGTTGCGCATCGCTGTGCTGAAATTATCAAGCCGGACACCAAACACAGCGACACCGATCAGGACAAGTTGAATGCCTTATTGGAAGATTTTGATCGCTTACGCTATGCCGATGGGCCTAATACCACATCTGCAATTCGCCTAGCCATGCAAAAAACCATGCAGTCGAATGCGGCCGTGTTCCGCTCTGAAGAAATCCTTCAGGAAGGCTGTAATAAAATCAGTGCGATCTGGGATTCATTTAGTGATGTGGGGGTTAGTGATCGCTCATTAATCTGGAATTCTGATCTGGTCGAGACCTTGGAATTACGCAATTTGCTGGGAAATGCCATCGCTACAATGTATGGCGCTGAAAACCGTAAAGAAAGCCGCGGCGCCCATGCACGCGAGGATTATTCCGAACGAGATGATGAAAACTGGATGAAGCATTCGCTATTGAGTGTTGATACCAATGGCAAGGTTGATATCCAGTATCGCCCCGTACATATGTATACCCTGACCGATGAAGTTGAAGTGGTTCCACCAAAAGCTCGAGTTTATTAAGGAGACTCTGATTAATAGACATAACCTCAGCTTGCCTTTAAGCTTGTAGCTGCTAGGCGTAGATTGGAAGTAATAGTTCTTCATATTACTTCAATTTAAAACAACGCAGATGCACGCTTAAAGACAAGCCCTACGGGGCTTCCAGCGATTTCCAATCTCGGCGGTGGGTTATTTTGAGATGGAGTGACCAACCCTGCAACAACCCGTCTTGATCTTGAAAATCGCTGAAAGCCTGAGGATGTGTATATTAATCAGAGTCTCCTTAAGGATTGACTAAGGAATAATTATGGCAGAGTTAAGCCTACCCGAAAATTCAAAAATATCTAAAGGTCAGCATTATCCCGCCCCTGAAAGTGCTGCGCGGATTAAGACCGTCAAGGTATATCGATGGGATCCGGATACCGGCGAAAACCCTCGGGTTGATAGTTTTGATATTGACCTTGATAACTGCGGGCCGATGGTGCTTGATGCGATTATAAAAATAAAAAACGAAATCGACCAAAGCCTGACATTCAGGCGCTCTTGTCGCGAAGGCATCTGCGGCAGCTGTGCAATGAATATCAATGGCACCAACACTTTGGCGTGTACTTCGGCGATCCGTGATATTTCTGGTGATATTAAAATTTATCCATTACCGCATCTGTCAGTGGTTAAAGATCTGGTTCCGGATATGGCCCATTTTTATGCCCAATATGCTTCCATCAAGCCTTGGCTGCGAACCCAGAGCCCCACACCTGCAGATAAAGAACGCCTGCAATCGGTAGCAGCCCGCAAACACCTCGATGGGCTGTATGAATGTATTCTTTGCGCCTGCTGTTCCACATCTTGCCCCAGTTATTGGTGGAACGGCGACAGATACTTAGGCCCCGCTGTTTTATTACAGGCTTACCGTTGGATTATTGATTCTCGGGATGAGGATGCAGGTACACGCTTGGATGAGCTTGAAGACCCGTTTAAGTTATATCGCTGTCACACCATCATGAACTGTACCAATACCTGCCCGAAACATTTAAACCCCGCCAAGGCGATTGCTGAAATAAAGAAACTCCTGCTCACCCGGCGAGGTGTGTAAATTATTGACCTGAGATTAAAAAAATTGCGCTGGCGCAGTCGGCGTGGAATGCAGGAGTTGGATACCCTTTTAAATGACTATCTTGATGCATACTACGCCGGCTTGGATGAGGCCTCGAGAGATTCTCTTGAGCTGCTGCTGGATACCGAAGATGATATACTCTGGCTCTGGCTTTCAGGTCAGAAAACCTGCGATAACACCGCATTTTCCCGTTTGATTGATGACATTCGACGCTAAAATTAATCTACTGGCTGGTTTTCCACGCCGTTATTTACTGGTTTTTATGCTGGTCGTTGTTTCTGTTCCGCTCTATCTTGCTTTCAGGTCATACCAGTCTGAACTTGACTGGGCCTGGACTGGATTACTTTCTGTTATTTCCCTTTTTACCGGCTTTGGGATTTTCCGGGAACAGCAGAAACAGCAAAAATACTATTTGCAAATCGATGGGCAAATCGATGGGGAAATCGATGGGGAAATCGATGGGGAAATCGATGGGAAAATCGATGGGAAAATCGATGGGAAAATCGATGGGAAAATTGGTGGGGCAGGGCCGCTAGTATTACGACAACGGCGTAGCGGTACCGACGCTACTTTTATAATTTCTCGTTCTGATTTTACCCTGCAAACTCGAAATATTGTTTTTGCCAAGCTACACTTACACAAGGGCGCTACAATACAGCTGGTATTTCATGCATTAGGTAACCACGCAGATGCGTTCAGGCGTTTTAAGGTAATGCTTAAAATGTCCGGATCCGCTGACTTTTGAGACGGAAACTGCTAGTTTTGATAAAGGCCAATAATAATTTGGTTTGTCTTTTGCAAGAAAAGTTGTAAAGTGCATGCTGGAAGTTACCTCAACATAAGATAGAAATAAATATGCAAAATCAAAACCTCGACCCCTACTGGATGCCATTTACGGCAAATCGTTCTTTTAAAGCCTCCCCGCGGATGGTAGTTTCCGCCGAGGGTCATTACTACACAGCTGAAGATGGCAGCAAGATACTGGATGCATTTTCGGGGCTGTGGACAACAGGCGCAGGTCATTGTCACCCGAAAATCGTTGAGGCTGTTCAGAAGCAAGCGGCGAAATTGGATTATTCAGCGGCATTTCAGTTGGGGCACCCACAGGCTTTTGAGCTGGCTGAACGAGTCTGTGAGCTTGCGCCGGATGGTATTAACCACTGTTTTTTTACCAACTCAGGTTCAGAGGCCGTTGATACTGCATTAAAAATAGCCCTTGGCTATCATCGTTTGCGCGGCGAAGGTCAACGGAATCGTTTAATCGGCCGGGAACGCGGCTATCATGGGGTGAATTTTGGTGGCATTTCAGTGGGGGGGATTTCTCCCAATCGCAAAATGTTTGGCACTTCACTGCTGCCTAATGTTGATCACTTGCCGCATACCTTCAATCTGGAAAAACAGGCCTTCTCCAAAGGACAACCGGAGTGGGGCGGACATTTAGCCACAGAGCTTGAGCGTCTGGCCGCCTTGCACGATGGCGGCAATCTGGCGGCTGTTATCGTTGAGCCGGTTGCCGGGTCAACGGGTGTTTTGGTGCCACCAGTGGGTTACTTGAAAACTTTGCGTGAAATATGCGATAAGCACGGTATCTTGTTGATATTTGACGAGGTTATTACAGCATTTGGGCGAATTGGCGAGGCGTTTTCCAGCGACCGCTTTGGTGTTGTGCCAGATATTATCACCTGCGCCAAAGGTCTGACAAACGGCTTTGTACCGATGGGAGCGGTGTTGGTACAGGAGAAAATCTACCAGCAATTCATGCAGGGACCGCCTAATGCGATTGAGCTATTTCATGGTTATACTTATTCCGGTCATCCACTGGCATGTGCTGCCGGCCTTGCGGTGATGGATATTTACCGTGATGAGGGTCTGTTTGAGCAGGCACGGGCGAATGAAAAAATATTTGAAGATGCACTTCACAGCTTCAAAGGTGAGCCCAATGTAATAGATATTCGTAATTTCGGCTTGATGGGCGCAATTGAACTGGCACCATCCGAGCAACCGGGTGCACGGGGCTTTGCTGTCCATACAGAATGTTTTCGCCAAGGCCTGTTCGTTCGCAATGGTATGGATACTCTGCAATTTTCACCTTTCTTCGATGGTGACGAAGACTACTATAGTCAGATATTCGATACCGTCCGTAAAGTAATCAATACACTGTAAATTTAGACAAACAGGATGATACAAGTACGATGACACATACCATAGGACACTTTATATCCGGAGCATTGCAGGAAGGTGGGCAGCGGACACAGGCTGTATTCAATCCTGCTCTTGGGAAAGCAATATCCCAAGTGTCGTTGGCAAGTGCCGCGACAGTTGAACAGGCTATTGCTGCCGCAGCAGCGGCATTCCCAGATTGGCGCAATACGCCACCGCTAAAACGGTCTAGGGTGATGTTTCGTTTCCTCAGCCTGCTGGAAGCCCATGCTGATGAAATTGCGGCGCTGATTTCCACCGAGCACGGCAAGATACACCACGATGCACTGGGCGAGTTCCGGCGCGGTATGGAAGTAATTGAATACGCCTGTGGTGCCCCAGAGTTTCTCAAAGGCGAGCACAGTAAAAATGCTGGGCCAATGATCGATTCCTGGAGCGAGTTTCAGCCCTTAGGAGTGGTTGCCGGGATTACCCCGTTTAATTTTCCAGCAATGGTGCCAATGTGGATGTTTCCAATGGCGATTGCCTGTGGCAACACCTTTGTTCTCAAACCTTCAGAAAAAGATCCTAGCGCGGTTATGCGAGTTGCCGAGCTGTTCACCGAAGCTGGCCTTCCGGATGGTGTACTTAATGTGGTCAACGGCGACAAAGAAGCAGTAGATACCTTGCTGCATGACCCCCGCATACAGGCAGTAAGCTTTGTTGGATCCACCCCAATTGCAGAATATATTTATGCAACAGCAAGCGCCAATGGTAAGCGCGTGCAGGCTTTAGGCGGGGCCAAAAACCACGCCATTGTTATGCCCGATGCTGATATCGATAATGCCGTTAATGCCCTGATGGGTGCGGCTTATGGTTCTTGCGGTGAACGCTGCATGGCGATTTCAGTAGTAGTTGCAGTCGGTAACGAGATTGCCGATGAACTTGTGAAAAAGTTGACGGTGCAACTGCAGGGACTAAAAGTGGGCCCTGGTACTGATAACAGCATGGAAATGGGGCCGTTAATCAGCAAACAACATATGGCTAAGGTTGCAGGCTATATCGGCATGGCAGCCGAAGAGGGTGCCGAGCTGGTTGTCGATGGCCGTCAACTTAGCGTGAAGGGGTATGAAGAGGGATATTTCCTCGGTGGCAGCCTGATTGATAAAGCGCGACCGGGTATGAAAGTCTATGAAGATGAAATCTTTGGCCCGGTACTTTGTGTGGTGCGGGTAGAGACCATGGAAGATGCCATGAAGCTGATAAATGCGCATGAATACGGCAATGGTACTTGTATCTTCACTCGTGATGGCGAAGCCGCACATTATTTTTGTGACAATATTCAGGTAGGCATGGTGGGGGTAAATGTCCCCTTGCCAGTGCCCGTAGCGTTCCACAGCTTTGGCGGCTGGAAACGCTCATTGTTTGGCGACTTGTATGCTTATGGCCCGGATTCCGTGCGTTTTTACACCCGCCGCAAAACCATCACCCAACGCTGGCCCTCAGCAGGTGTGCGTGAAGGCACGGCTTACACTTTTCCCAGTACTTAGAAGCTCTCATGCAGGTGTTCGGTGCGAAGCAAAACAAGGCGTAAATCATTGTCAGTAAGGCAAAAAAGACTGAACACTATATAAATGGATTAATCAGTTCAAGCTGACATTCTTCAAAATCTTTTATATTCCGTGTGGCAACGGCAAAGCCATTGGCGCGAGCAATGGAAGCAATTTGCCCATCAAAGTTACTCATAGGGCGACCGATGTTGCGGCGGTGTGTGAGCAATTCAGGATATATTCTGGCAGCGGCTTGATCAAAAGAAAGTATCCGATCCTCAAATGCTGTGGCAATAAATTCCTCGAAACGCTGTTGCAACAACCTTTGCCGTTTACCGCTTGGCATTGTGTTTAGACCGAAGCCGATTTCAGCGATACTAATTGTTGATAGGTATAGCGATGATACATTCTGTTTGTTCAACCAACTAAGCACCGAACTTGCGGGTGGGGAGGTCATGAATTCAGAAACAATGTTGGTATCAAGAATAATCATTGAATAAATCCCTAATATGACTTTAGAACTTTAGAGCAGAGCTAGTCTCTCTCTGCGGAAGCTTAAAGTCTTTGTTGTCATATGTTTCAGAAAACAAGCTAAGTGCAAAATCACCCAGGTTTTCTGGTCTGCTGACGGCTTGTTTTATTATTTGACGAACTTCTTCTTCCATTGAAACACCGTGTCTGGCGGCTTGTATCCGCAAGTTCAAAATAGTCTCATCATCTAATTTTCTCACGCTTAGGCTGGGCATATAAGTTTCCATAGAAGTCACAAGATGCCATCAATTATACGATTATGCTCTCAATGAAGTCAATAATGTTTATTTGACAGCGTTATTTGCTAATACAGTTTAAGCACACGAGCGTTAGCCGACGCTAACCCCTCTATACCCCTGGCGGTTATACTGGCGGTACCGTTAGATGCTCGAAAAAAACAAATAAATCACCGACCTGGATATTATTTAATGACGAATACTGCTAATCATGACTGGTTAAAACGCCTACCTAAAATAGAGTTACACATGCACCTTGAGGGCAGTTTAGAGCCTGAACTGATGTTTGCATTGGCAAAAAGAAACCAGCTGGAACTACCCTTTGCCAGCATTGAAGCTGTTCGTGAGGCCTATGAATTCAGTAAGTTGCAGGACTTTCTCGATATTTATTACCAGGGCGCTAATGTCCTGCTTGAAGAACAGGACTTCTATGACCTGACATGGGCCTATCTACTGCAGTGCAAAGCCCAGAATGTAATCCATGTTGAACCGTTTTTTGACCCACAAACACATACCGACAGAGGCGTTCCGTTTGCGACAGTTATCAACGGCATTGACCGTGCCTTAAAGGACGCGGAATCTCAACTGGGAATTAGCAGTAAATTAATAATGTGTTTTTTACGACATCTTGATGAAGAAGCGGCATTTGCAACTTTGGCACAGGCGCAAGCTTACCTGGGTAAAATCATTGCCGTCGGTCTGGATAGCTCCGAGCAGGGGCAGCCACCGGAAAAATTCAGTCGGGTGTTTTCCAAGGCTCGGGAAATGGGTTTGCTGACGGTAGCGCATGCCGGTGAAGAAGGGCCGGCAGAATATATCTGGACGGCTTTAAATGATTTAAAAGTCTCACGCATTGACCATGGCGTACGCGCCATAGATGATCCGGAGTTGATGCGTCACTTAGTTGCCAGTAAAACACCACTAACTGTCTGTCCGCTTTCCAATACAAAATTATGTGTGTTTGCCGATATGTCAGAACACAATATCCTTGAAATGCTAGAGCAGGGTGTTTGTGTCACCGTAAATTCAGATGATCCAGCTTATTTTGGCGGTTATATGAACGAAAACTTCATCGCCCTAGCTGATGGCCTAGGGTTGACACAAAAACAATCCCTGAAACTAGTGAGCAATAGCATTGAGGCTAGTTTTGCCGATGTCGAAAGAAAGCAAGTTATGCGGTGTCAGTTGGACCAATACCTTAAACTTTAAAGTGTTTTCTTGAAAAATAACGGATGTCCCGTAACTCCATTTCCTACGTTTACTGTTGCTCCGAGCAGATATTGCAAAGGTTCATAAAAAAATACGCCTCATCAAATGTTATTCAAAGTACGCTATCAAAGCACGCTATATAGTGCGCTACTAACATGTCATATTCAATAGTTTGACCACAAAAAGTAATTCGTGTATATTGCTCTCCAAGGGAGCCCTAAGGGTGATTAGACATTAACTAAGGATACTGAAGGATCAGTAACTTAGGTGATGATATTTCTAAAGTGTTTTCTTAAACAAAGGAGTAACAAAACATAAAAAAATTCTTAGTTAATTATTTTATTGCCAATTTTTTTTTATTGACTCTATTAATAATATCCGGCTTATTTATTCCTGTATTGGAACAACATGTAACTATTAGTGTCTTTGTGCAGTGTGATGACCCGCTACCAAAAAACGAAATTCTAGAAAAAATAAATTCAGTTCTGGATAAAACTGAACGATGTGATGTAGTTATCCCCTGTGATCAATGGCGAGCGGTAGTTTGTCAGGGAGGCGTTCGTAGCTTTGGGGAGACTATGCCTGGCGTGGGCAACCTTAGTTTAGGCGGTGGCGTTACTGAAATACTTCAGCCATACGGGATTTCCTCGCATAGAGACCACTCCAAATTTATTATAAATAAAGATTTATTTTTTATAATTTTGATTTACAGCGTGCTTATAATCGAGGCTCTTGCTGTTCTGTTCGCACTTTGGCGAGCGAAGATACTCCGCCAAATATTTTCTTTTCCATCTGAGGGCAGAAGCAGAGCAGTTATTGTTTCCGCTGGTTTAGCAGTTAGTGCATTTGGTGTTTTATACTTGCTTGTGAGTCTCTTAGAGCAACTTATTCCATTCCCAGAAGTTGAAAGTTTACTTGAATCATTGAGTAAGCCAGCACTTATTATTCTTGTCGTTTTCCTAGCGCCATTTATCGAAGAGCTGCTATTTCGCGGGGTGTTATTAAAGTATTTTATTGGTAAATACAATGCCTTGGTAGGCACGGTGATAGTCTCAATTCTTTTTTCGATAATACACGGATTTGTTATAAACGACTGGGTCTGGCAAATGTTTTTTACTAGCACATACTTTATTTTATCAGTAATTATGTGCTGGCTTTACATTAAATATAAATCAGTTTGGGCGCCTATGGTATTTCATAGTGTCTACAATGGGGCAACAATCTCGGCATATATAGTCATGAGCTAAATAAACACCTGCCGCGCGGGAAAACATTACTTGCGAGCAAACACCCAAGTATTCCCTTGCGATAATTTCTGGCTGAATTTATAGCCATCATGATCAAAGGATTTAATATCTTCCGGTTCATTTAACTGGTGTTGGATAATATAGCGACTGAGTAAGCCTCTGGCTTTTTTCGCATATACGCCAATCATTTTATACTCGCCGTTTTTATATTCTTTGAAAGCCGGGGTAATGATTTCACCATTAAGTTCTTTGGGTTTTAGCGCTTTAAAATACTCGTTCGATGCTAAGTTTATTAAATACTGAGAGTTAATTTCTTGTAGTTGCGCATTTAAGCTTTGAGTAATGCTTGAACCCCAGAATTCATATAAATTACTACCTCGATCTGTGCTTAATTTAGTACCCATTTCCAAACGGTAGGCCAAGATTAAATCCAGTGGTCGTAGCAAGCCATATAAGCCTGAAATAATCCGCAAGTGTTGCTGAGCAAAGTTAAAATCAGCTGCGCTAAAAGAGTCGGTATCTAGCCCCAGATATACCCCGCCCTTAAACGCCAGCAGTGCTTGTTTCGCATCGGCTTTATTAAAGTCTTTATCCCAGTTTTGGTAGCGGTCAAAGTTAAGCTCGGCGATTTTTGTACTAACTTTCATGAGTTCGCTGATTTTTTCGGGTGAAAATTGGCGCATGTAGCCGATTAATAATTCAGAATCATCGAGAAAGCTCGCTTGACTGGATAGCTTGGTTTGAACCGGGCTAGTGTAATCGAGGGTTTTGGCGGGCGAGATAACAAGTAGCATGGTGTGGGTATCTTTCTGAAAAATGGAAGCCCATTGTAACAAAAGACCTAGTATGTATGAAGTAATAGGGGACTGACCTGGTCAAGGTATTTGTCACAACCCAATTACGTAACTTCTTTTAATTCCTTCATTTCCATTTTATACTGATTCGGTTTTTCGTATAAAAGATACGAATACAGCCTGCAACTGTTATCGAAGTCAGTCTAATATATGTACGTAACCATAAAAAACTGGTTTTTACTGATATTTTTGAGTAAATCATTCTGAATTCACTAAAGCCAGCTAAGTTTGACAATAGCGCGAATGATACATATCATCATCTGAATTTAATGTTGGTTAAAAATAATTACTCGCTTGTGTGGCTGCCACAAAATATATCTACCATTCACCTCCTTAAGGGGCTCTTGAAATGAAATTTCCTCACTCTATTCCGATAAGGGATACTAAAAGAATAAAATTGGCAATATTAGCCATAAGCGTGAGTATACTTTTCCTGAATGTTGTGTTGTTTACATATTACAATGCAATACCGCTGGTCAAATCAGATGGTTGGCGATTCATTCAGTTATTTCTTGTACCCTGGTATGAAGGCAGCTTTCAATGGCAGATGTTGTGGGCAGATCATCATCCTCAGCCTTTGGTAGCTTTACTTTTCATAGCAAATTCTGAGTTGTTTGGCTTAAGGATGGACTATGAGGCATTATTTTCCGTAATAGTCTCAATGGCTGTGTTTTTACAGCTCGCAAAGTTAATAAAGAAGTCTTTTGGTGATGATAAAGATAGTACTTATTTTTATCTAGCTCTATTTCTTATTGCATTATTTCTGTTCAGCTTAACCAGTCGAGTTGTCTATGTATGGTCTTTAGTGACTTTGGTATATGTCTTTTTGTTTTTTGCGGTCAGTGTAGCTAGAGTAGTGAATACCGGAGTAAGACAACCACCCATATTCCGAAACTGGGTGTTTTTATCTATATCACTTGTATTATTTCTGATAACCTTTGGCAACGCAGCACTATTGTTTATCATGGCAACTTGTATTGTAGTATTTATGCAGGCCATAATTAAAAGAAATATCAATTCGGTATATATGGTCGGTTTAATAGTCGTTGCAGTGTTGGCTCAAACCATATTTTATGAAATGGTAATAAGTGGCGATAAATATAGTGTTCCCTCTGCTTGGATAGAGATTCTTGGTAATGTCAGTTATTTTAAGGAATATCTGTTTTATATTGGTATAAGTCTTTTGTCAGTATGGGTCAATATTGCAGCGATAATGACCGAAAATAGCGTAAATGAATCATTAGTAACTGTTCTTGGGGTGGGGGTTCTGGGGCTATATATAGTGAGTTTATTTGTTTATGCTCGCAGTGGCTTGTTCAACGAAACTATTTTACCCGCGATATTTATCATAACGGCTATTTTAATGGCTGCTGGAGCAGCCGTGTTTCGATTTGATCCTGAAATGCAGGCCGTAAGTGCAGTCTTTCCGAGACACTACTTGAATTATGTATTGGCTCCAATCGGGGTGATATGGATATGGTGCTATGTGGCGGTAAAATCTGATTTTGTGCGAACAAAAGTTGTATTAATTGGAGTGTTCTCTTTAGTAGTTATAGGCAGCCAAATTTTCTCGGCAACTAAGGGGTGGAAGGCATCCCCGTTTATTAGGGAAGGGATTGTGGAGCTATCCCAAATAATGGAAAGTAACGCCAATGGCGCGCTTGAAAAAGTTCCACAGAGGGCTTATGTAGGCGGTAATTTTCCAAAACCCTATTTGCAGGGCTTGGATTTTTTGAAAAAGCAGCAACTAAGTATATTTTCAGGGGATGACTTTATAAAAAAATATGAGGATCCGGCAATCAGCCCCGAAAAATAACCGACTTGGCTTCATTTGGAAATATAGAAAATCGGGTATTCACCTGATCTTGGTCAATTTAGTCTACCAGTGAGATTCGTATAATAACGCTTTAAGCTTTGATGATTCAGGTATTGAGACCTGTATATATAAGCTGGGAGTGACCGTGCAGTGGTAATCAAGAACCTGGAAAATGTAACAAAAAGCGACCAAAATAGAGCATTAATATCCAGCACACTTGCGTTTACTGTGTGTTTTGCAGTATGGACGATATTTTCCATAATTGGTATCAAAATCAAAGCCGAACTGGGCTTAAACGACACCCAGTTTGGTATTTTGGTGGCAACACCAATATTAACGGGCTCAATAAGCCGGTTATTTCTAGGTATTTGGGCTGATCAATACGGCGGGCGGCTAGTTTTTGTCTTACAAATGCTAACTACCGCAGTTGCAGCACTTTTCTTAACCCTAGCAAACTCTTATGAAATGTACCTGTTAGGTGCCTTAGGCTTAGGTTTGGCTGGAGGCTCTTTTGCAGTTGGTGTGACCTATGTCTCGGCATGGTATCCAAATAATAAACAGGGTACAGCCTTGGGGATATTTGGCGTCGGAAATGTGGGCGCGGCAGTCACTAACTTTGCCGCGCCAATTTTGCTAATAGCAATGGGCGGCGAGTGGCGACAAGTGGTATTGGTTTATGCTGGTATATTGATAACAACGGCTATTTTGTTTTTCCTGTTTTCAAAAACCGAGCCTGCTCATAGAGATAAAAACAGACCGGTAAAATCATTCACCGAACAACTAAAACCGTTAAAGAATTTAATGGTTTGGCGGTTTTCCTTATATTACTTTTTTGTCTTTGGCGCCTATGTTGCTCTGGCTTTGTGGTTGCCTCGCTATTATATGGGAGCCTATGGGCTGGAGTTGGCTACAGCGGGCTTATTAGCAGCAGTTTTCGCCTTACCAGGCTCGGTTTTCAGAGCCTATGGTGGCTGGCTGTCCGACAAAGTGGGTGCACGCAAAGTTATGTACTGGACTTTTATTGTCGCCTTGATAAGCACTGTAATCATGTCATACCCGGCTACTGACTACTCTGTTGCTGGCATAGAGGGGCAAATTGAATTCAATATTACCATCCCCCTGTGGATGTTCATCAGTCTTAGCGTTGTGCTTGGGTTTTTTATGTCTTTAGGTAAGGCCGCCGTTTTCAAGCATATACCCCATTATTTCCCGGAAAATGTAGGCTCAGTGGGTGGCATTGTAGGTTTGATTGGTGGTTTAGGTGGCTTTTTTCTACCCATAACTTTTGGTATTATGAATGACATTATTGGCGTTTGGACCAGTTGTTTCATGTTGCTATCTTTGTTGATTGCGATCGCTCTCGGCTGGATGCACTTTTCTATACGCCAAGCAGAAAAAGAAGTTCACCCAGATCTGGCGGAGCCAGGATTTTTGCCTGAATTGCGCAATATTAAATAATTATATAAACCAACTAGGATCGTATAAATGGCTAAGGACTTAATTAACTGGAACCCTGAAGATGAACAGCAGTGGTTGTCGGAAGGCAAAAAAATTGCCACTCGAAATTTATGGATTTCGATTCCCGCGCTGTTATGTGGTTTTGCCATATGGTTATATTGGGGAATCATCACTGTTCAAATGATGAATCTAGGCTTTCCGTTTGAGCATGCGGAATTATTTACCCTAATGGCTATAGCGGGTTTATCAGGCGCTACTTTAAGAATCCCCAGTACATTTTTCATCCGCATTGCTGGCGGTCGAAACACTCTTTTTATTACCACAGCATTGCTGATGATTCCTGCATTAGGTGCGGGTTTTGCATTATCTAACCCAGATACACCCTTGTGGCAATTCCAATTGTGGGCGTTACTTAGCGGCTTTGGTGGCGGCAATTTTGCCTCCTCAATGTCTAATATCAGTTACTTCTACCCTAAGAAAATACAAGGTTATTCACTAGGAATGAATGCTGGCCTAGGCAACTTTGGTGTGACCACCATGCAAATTTTAGTGCCTTTGGTAATGACATTTGCCTTATTTGGAGCACTAGGTGGTGATTCGTTAGTGCTACAAAACACCAGCGGTACATTAATTGGCAAAATCGAGATTGGCACTGAAACCTATATCCAGAATGCAGGTTTTGTATGGATGTTAATTCTGCTGCCGCTGGTGTTTGTTATTTGGTTTGGCACAAATAACATAGCCGATGAACATGTCTCGCCGAATGTTGGCTCGCCGATTGCGGCTTTTGGGAAAATTCTGTTCATGCTGAGTATTGGCCTAATTACTGCCGCTTTTGGCTTGTGGTTGCTACTACCCGCAAATACCGGTGGCTCTGGCCTGGAGCTTAATAAATTTATTGTGCTACCGATTGTAGTCGTTCTTACTGTGGGACTACTTAAGATTATCCCAGGCTCAATAGGCAGGAATTTAAGCCGGCAGTATAAGATATTTGGGAACAAACATACTTGGGTAATGACCGTTATCTATGTCATGACTTTCGGTTCCTTTATTGGCTTTTCTGCAGGTTTTGCATTAGCTATTAAAGTAATTTTTGGATTCCAGCATATCCTAGTTGATGGTGTGATGACGCACGACACGATTAATTTTAATGGGCCAAGTGCATTAATGTACGCATGGATGGGCCCTTTTATCGGTGCCTTGATAAGACCTGTTGGCGGTATTCTGGCAGATAAGATGGGTGGGGCCAAAGTTACCCAGTATGTTGCTATCGTAATGATTATTAGCGCGCTTGGTGTTGCCTACTTTATGCAGCAAGCCTATGTTAGTGCCACTCCGGAACAATACTTCTTGCCATTCTTCCTGCTCTTTTTAGTTCTGTTTGCGGCAACTGGGGTTGGCAATGGATCTACATTCAAAACTATTGCAGTTATTTTTAATCGTGAGCAAACCGGCCCAGTATTGGGTTGGACTTCTGCCATTGGTGCGTACGGGGCATTTTGGATACCTATAATTTTGGGTGAGCAAATAAAATTATCTACTCCAGAATATGCGCTGTACGGATTCACGGCTTTTTACGGCATCTGCCTGATTTTGAATTGGTGGTTTTATTTAGGCCCTAAGGCAGAGTTTCAGAATCCCTGATAGACAAACATACCTGAGGGCACCTCTATTAATTCAATGAACGCGCATCTTGAGTCCAAAATTCACCGTTTCTGCGTTATGAAACTTGCCAATAGCAAGCTATTACCTGCATTTCATGCCTTGAACCGGAGAATTTTGAATCTCAATCTGACACATCCAGAATTAATAGAGATGCCCTTGATATATAACAACTACCGAGAAAGATAATATGAGCCATTTTTTAGATAGATTAAGCTACTTCACAAAACAAAAGCCAGAAGAGTTTTCATCTGGACACGGTATAACCACCGATGAGAGTCGTGACTGGGAGCGGGTTTACCGCGACCGTTGGGCGCACGACAAAGTAGTGCGCTCTACTCATGGGGTTAACTGTACCGGCTCGTGTAGTTGGAAAATATATGTGAAACGAGGTTTGGTAACCTGGGAAACTCAGCAAACAGATTACCCCCGTACTCGCGATGATTTACCCAACCATGAGCCGCGAGGATGTGCGCGCGGTGCCAGTTATTCCTGGTATCTATACAGTGCTACACGGCTTAAATACCCAATGATACGCAGTCGTTTATTGCGTTTATGGAGACAGGCAAAACTGCAGCACTCAGATCCAGTAGATGCTTGGGGCTCTATCATGAGCAATGAAAAGTCGTGTAAATCATACAAGTCAATTCGCGGTCTAGGCGGCTTTGTTCGCGGTGACTGGGAGGAGGTTAATGAAATAATTACAGCCTCTAATGTCTATACAATCAAGCAGTATGGCCCTGATAGAATTTCTGGATTTTCACCCATTCCGGCCATGAGTATGGTTTCTTATGCTGCCGGCAGCCGTTATCTATCCTTGATTGGAGGAGTATGCCTAAGTTTTTATGATTGGTACTGTGATTTACCACCTGCGTCCCCACAAGTATGGGGTGAGCAAACCGATGTGCCCGAAAGTGCTGATTGGTATAACTCATCCTACATCATTGCTTGGGGCTCAAACGTTCCACAAACCAGAACTCCCGATGCGCATTTTTTTACTGAAGTAAGGTATAAAGGCACAAAAACCGTAGCAGTTACTCCGGATTACTCTGAAGTTGCAAAACTTTGCGATCAGTGGTTACCAGCTAGGCAGGGCACAGATGCGGCTCTGGCAATGGCCATGGGCCATGTGATTTTGTCTGAGTTTCATAGGGATAATCCCAGCAAGTACTTTGATGAATACTGCCGTACTTATACCGACATGCCATTTCTGATTCGTCTGGATGAGCATGAGTCTGGATATGTTGCAAGTCGGACCTTACGCGCCAGTGATATAGACGGGCTGGATGCTGATGAAAAAGCTGAATGGCAATCTATATTGATTGATGAGCACAGCAATAAGTTGGTAGTTCCAAATGGTACGGTGGGATCACGCTGGAATTCGGTTAAAGGTAAATGGAATCTTGAAAACAAGAATGTTGCCGATGGTTCAGAAATCTTACCGTTAAAGTCACTGCTGGATGAGCATGATGAAGTGCTAGAAGTTTCGTTTCCATATTTTGCTTCAAAAGCGCATGATCAAGAAATATTCAAGCACACCAACCACGAAGAAATCATTAAACACAAAATTCCTGTGCGTAAAATACAAACCAAAGATGGCGAAAAATATGTCGCCACAGTGTTTGATTTAATGATGGCAAATTACGGTGTAGATCAAGGACTGGGTGATGACAATTGCGCTGAATCTTATGATGATGACAAACCTTATACGCCAGCATGGCAACAACAAATTACCGGAGTAGATAAATATACCGTTATTCAGATAGCCAGAGAGTTTGCCGATAATGCGAATAAAACTCAGGGTAGATCTATGGTGATTCTGGGCGCGGCTATCAACCATTGGTACAACATGGATATGAATTATCGCGGCATTATTAATATGCTGATGATGTGTGGTTGTATCGGTAAGTCGGGTGGTGGTTGGGCTCATTATGTTGGGCAAGAGAAGTTGCGCCCACAAACCGGTTGGTTACCGCTTGCCTTTGGTCTAGATTGGTCGAAGCCTCCGCGGCAGATGAATTCAACTTCGTTTTTCTATAATCACTCTAATCAATGGCGTTATGAAAAGTTAAGTGTTGATGAAATTCTATCACCCTTGGCTGATAAAAAAGAGTGGAGCAACTACTCATTAATTGATTGTAATGTCCGCTCCGAACGCATGGGCTGGCTACCATCCGCGCCGCAATTTGAGCAGAACCCATTGGAGCTATCAAAGCAGGCGAAAGAGCAGGGTAAAAACACTATTGAATATGTGCTTGAGCAACTTAAATCTAAGGATTTAGCCTTTTCTTGCGAAGACCCCGATAATCCAAAGAATTTCCCCAGAAATATGTTTATCTGGCGATCCAATATTCTTGGCTCCAGTGGTAAGGGGCACGAGTATATGCTCAGGCATTTATTGGGCACACAGAACGCCGTTATGAGCCAGGATATTGAAGAAACTGGCGAACAATTACCCTCTGAAGTTAAGTGGCATGATACTGCTCCTGAAGGCAAGCTGGATCTGGTGGTAACCCTAGATTTTCGTATGTCTACAACTTGTTTATATTCTGATATCGTTTTGCCTACCGCAACTTGGTATGAGAAAAATGATCTAAATACCTCAGATATGCATCCATTTATACACCCTTTGAGTCGGGCGGTTGACCCAGCCTGGGAGTCAAAAAGCGATTGGGAAATATTCAAAGGCCTAGCAGAGAAGTTTTCTGAGGTTTGTGAAGGTCACCTAGGGATTGAGAAAGACCTAGTGACGGTACCAATTTTACACGACACGCCGGGAGAACTAGCCCAGGCTTTAGATGTAAAAGAGTGGAACAAAGGCGAGTGCGAAATGATTCCAGGGCAAACAATGCCGCTGCTGGTAGAGGTGGAGCGCGATTACCCCAATACCTATAAAAAATTCACCTCACTTGGGCCCTTGCTTGAAAAATCAGGCAATGGCGGCAAAGGTATCTCCTGGGATACCAAAGAGGAAGTGGAATTATTGGCTAAATTGAATCGCACTGTAAGAGCGGAGGGTATATCAAAAGGTAGACCAAGGATCGATTCTGATATTGATGCCTGCGAAGTGGTTTTGTCTTTGGCCCCAGAAACTAACGGCAAAGTAGCGGTAAAAGCATGGCAAGCCTTGGGTGTGCTAACCGGGCGGGATCACACGCACTTGGCCAAGCCAAAAGAAGATGAAAAGATTCGTTTTCGCGATCTACAAGCTCAGCCAAGAAAGATAATCTCATCGCCAACATGGTCTGGTCTAGAAGACGAGCATGTGAGTTATAACGCCTGTTATACCAATATTCATGAGCTGATTCCCTGGCGTACATTAACCGGCCGACAACACTTTTATCAAGACCATAAATGGTTGCGCGACTTTGGTGAGGGTTTCTGTGTGTATAAACCACCGGTAAACACCAGAACCATTACGCCTATTCAAAAATTGAAATCGAATGGCAATAAAGAAGTGGTACTGAACTGGATCACCCCTCATCAAAAATGGGGTATTCATTCAACCTATTCCGAAAACCTGCTGATGCTGACATTGTCGCGTGGTGGCCCAGTAGTATGGGTCAGTGAAATTGATGCCAGAAAGATGGATGTTGTAGATAATGACTGGATCGAATTATTCAATGTGAATGGAGCAATAGCTGCAAGGGCGGTTGTTTCCCAAAGAGTACCAGAAGGCATGAGCATGATGTACCACGCCCAGGAAAAAATCATCAATACACCTGTTGCAGAAACCAGTGGTATGCGCGGCGGTATTCATAACTCAGTGACTAGGGCTGTGGTAAAACCAACGCATATGGTTGGTGGTTATGCACAACTATCCTATGGCTTTAATTATTACGGTACGGTTGGCTCTAATCGTGATGAGTTCGTGATTGTTCGCAAAATGAAAGAAATAGAGTGGAAGGAAAAAGCTCTGAATGAATCTGCTGCGGAGTACACAAAATGAAAATTAGAGCGCAAATAGGCAAAGTTCTCAACCTAGATAAATGCATTGGTTGTCATACTTGTTCGGTAACTTGCAAGAATGTCTGGACCTCTCGAGAAGGCGTAGAGTATGCCTGGTTTAATAATGTTGAAAGCAAACCCGGTATTGGTTACCCAGATGACTGGGAAAATCAGGCGAAATGGAATGGCGGTTGGGAGCGTTTAAAAAACGGCAAAATAAAGCCTAAAATGGGGGGTAAGTTAAAAGTACTTAGTAAAATATTTGCCAACCCTGATTTGCCAAGCATTGATGACTATTACGAGCCATTTACTTTCGACTACGCAAATTTACAAAACTCACCAGAAGTAGAAACCCCGCCTACAGCCAGGGCGCATTCCGCGATAACTGGCGAGAAGATGGAAAAGATTGAAAAAGGCCCAAACTGGGAAGAAATTCTTGGTGGTGAGTATAGCAAGCGTAGCAAAGACTATAATTTTTCTGATATAGAAAAAGAAATTTATGGGCAGTTTGAAGAAACTTTCATGATGTATCTGCCCCGCCTTTGTGAGCACTGTCTTAATCCATCCTGTGTGGCAACTTGTCCATCTGGCGCCATCTACAAACGAGAAGAAGACGGCATTGTGCTTATAGACCAAGATAAGTGCCGGGGCTGGCGGATGTGTATAAGTGGCTGCCCCTACAAGAAAATATATTTTAACTGGGAAAGCGGTAAGTCAGAAAAATGCACTTTTTGTTATCCTAGAATTGAGGCCGGTGACCCTACCGTTTGTTCAGAAACCTGTGTAGGGCGTATCCGTTATTTAGGGGTGATGTTATATGATGCAGATAAAATTGGTGAAGCTGCCAGTTGTGAGGATGAAGAAGACCTGTATCAATCCCAGCTAGATATTTTTCTGGATCCTCATGACCCCAAAATACAAAAACAAGCACTTGCTGATGGTATTCCCTTGTCCTGGCTGGAGGCCGCCAAGAAATCACCTGTTTATAAAATGGCCATGGATTGGAAAATTGCCTTCCCTCTGCACCCTGAATACCGCACCTTACCTATGGTTTGGTATGTACCACCTTTATCACCAATAAAAACAGCTATGCAGAAAGGTTTAATTGGCAGCAGTGGGATCTTTCCTAAAACTGATGAGTTGAGAATTCCCATTAAATACTTGGCGAATATGCTGACGGCAGGGCAGGTAGAGCCGGTAGAAAAGGCATTGCGGCTGATTATATTGCTGCGTGAGTTTATGCGGCGTAAAACGGTAGATGGAATCACTGATCTGGCGTTATTGGAAGAGCATGGCGTAACTGAAGATATGATGGATGACATGTACAGAAGTATTGCACTGGCAAATTATGAGGACCGCTTTGTGATCCCAACAAATCACCGAGAATACTCTGGAAAAACGCCATTTGATAATGAAATGGCATTTGCGAACAAGGGTTCATGTGGGTTTTCATTTGGTAATGGTTGTCACGGTGGTAAAGGTGATAAACCAAGGGCGAATCTATTTGATAACTCCAGCCAAACTAACACAATGGATGGCAAAGTTAGAGGCCAGAAAGATAATACGCTGGATAAAGGATAAATAGAGGATAAGTTATGAAAACATTTAAAGTTTTAAGTTTATTACTAGCTTACCCTGAGCAAGAGTGGTTTGATCACCTCGATGAGTGCAAACAAATACTCAGCGAAGAAAAGCTATTGTCGAATAAATCCCTAAAATCACTGTTTGCACTAGTTGAGCGCATACAGGCTTCGGATTTAATCACGGCACAAGAAGAATATGTCGCTATCTTCGATCGCGGTCCTGCACACTCATTGCACTTGTTTGAGCATATCCATGGCGAGTCCAGGGATAGAGGGCAGGCGATGGTCGATTTAATGGAAATGTACAACGCCAATGGCCTGGGGATTAGCACATCTGAGTTGCCCGATTACTTGCCCGTCTTTTTAGAGTTCTTGGCAACTGGGAATTTAAAAGAAGCCACCAGCTTATTAGCTAATACTGCAAAAGTTATTGTCTTGGTAAAAGAGCGCTTGGCTAAAAAACAACATGATTATCAATATGTTTTCTCAGCCTTATTAGAGCTTAGCGCTGCCAAAGTGAACCAAAAAGAGATAAAACAAATGGTGGCTAAAGAAAAGGATGAAATTAGTTTTGATGATATTGATAAACAGTGGGTAGAGCCAGAGGCATTTGCGAAAAACCCCTTTAAATCCAGAGATTATTTAAATCAGAAAATAAAAATCAACCTTGTTGAAACTGTAGAGAAACCAGAAAACAGGCCAAGTAATAGGTCAGGAGCTGTATCATGAATGAATTTTTATTTGGCGTTTACCCCTATATAGCCCTTACCGTATTCCTCCTTGGCAGCATATTCCGTTACGACCGTGACCAGTACACCTGGAAGGCCAGTTCAAGCCAGATGCTCAGCTCAAAAGGCATGAGGTTGGGCAGTAATTTGTTTCATGTCGGCATAATTT
Organism: Lysobacterales bacterium; assembly: GCA_021648125.1. Classification (GTDB taxonomy): domain Bacteria; phylum Pseudomonadota; class Gammaproteobacteria; order Xanthomonadales; family SZUA-36; genus SZUA-51. The sequence continues at coordinate 3,876 of JAKITK010000003.1, read as the reverse complement.
TATTATTTTTTGGGCACTTGGTTGGCTTGTTAATGCCACATTCGTTTTATGAGCCATTTATCAGCGCAGGTACCAAACAAATGATAGCCATGGTGGCTGGCGGAGCGTTTGGCCTGTTATGTTTTGTCGGTATGGTTATATTAATCCACCGACGACTTACTAATCCGAGAGTAAAAGCTACCAGCAGCTTTGCGGATATATCGATTTTGTTAATCCTGTTTGTGCAATTAGTTTTAGGTTTGTTAACCATACCAGTATCAGCGCAACATCTGGATGGCAGCTCTATGGTTGCTTTAGCAGAATGGGCGCAGCGCATTGTAACTTTCAGACCAGGGGCTGCTGAATATATTGTCTCGCAGCATATTATCTTTAAATTACATATATTTTTGGGCTTGACTATTTTCCTGGTGTTTCCTTTTACCCGGTTAGTGCATGTTTGGAGTGCGCCGATTAAATATTTGTTTAGGAAAGGTTATCAGATCGCTAGAAAGCGTGGTTAATGCAGTATTCAGTCTTCCCATGTTAGGGCAAATTAAAATTGATTGTAATGTCCGCCAATGGCAAAGATATAAATGTAGTCTTTATCGTACTTATAAATAACGCGGTCTTTCTGGCTTATGCGACGAGACCACAAACCAGAGAGCTTATGTTTTAATGGCTCAGGTTTTCCAGTTCCAGTGCGCGGATCCTCGCGGAGCATTTCTTTCAATAAACGACAAAGCACCTTGTGTAGCTTTTTGTCCTTTAGCCTAAGTTCCTCATATGCAGCCCAGGTATTACCTTCAAATACCAGTGATCTCATCTAGCTCCCCTGCTGTAGGTTTATATCCTTTGCCCTTTGCATTTGTAGCAGCTGAGGCCGCAATCTGCTTCATTAAGTCATTGTTTTGTAAAACATATAATGTTTCTTGTTCACGCTCCCAATCCTCAGCACTTAAAACAACAAAGTCCTCACCACTTCTTCGCGTAATTTTTAGCGGCAAGTGTTGGGTAACCACCTGTTCCACAAAGGTTTTTAAATTGTCTCTAAATTTGTTTACACTTATACTGTTCATCTCGCTTACCTGTAAGTCGTACCGTAACTCCGTACATAATAGTGGTAAAACCCTAACAAGTCAATTAACAGCGACCGCAAAAAGCGCCTCGCGTTACCTCAAGCGTTATGCGTCCCCAGCCCAAAGAATTTCAGGGCAAAAAGCCCGGTAGCAAGTTTATCCTCCGGTGGCAGCTCTTACACTACCGAATGGTTTAATACTTGCTCAGTGGTTGCAGTGGTGCAGCCACATCACGGGAATCGTATTGTGTATCGGCAACTCTCGTCTTTCAAGAAAGATCTGTCAAAGTGTTAGTAGCACATATATTATGTCAGATTTAAGATACGATGAAAAAAACAAATGATGGGCCGGGATAAAACCCACATGAATACCTAACCATATGATATGGAGGATGATAAGATATCACTCTTGCTCGATATTGCGGTTCTGCAGCGGTTTTAGAACTCTAACTTTGGCTGTCGGAAATCAATTTGAAAACTATTGTCATAAACCAGCGTCAGAATGAAAAAGTACCTTTCCTGCGGGGAATACTGGTGCGAAGCTTGCTCGATGCCGGCTTGTCTTTTGCTGAAGCAGATAAAATCTCCACAACGATTCGCGACCAGTTGACCAAAACGAAAACGATTTCCACAGAAAATTTGTAAAAACTTGTAGTTGCGCGGTTACAAACCCAGCTTGCTGAAGGAATTGTAGAGCAATGTTCTAAAATACGCCTGTCCTGAATGGCACTACCAGCGCCATTCTAGCAAATTTTGGGTAAATCAACCCACCCGCATGTAGGAAATCTTTGATTTTTACTCGTGGCAAAATCGGGAATGCTTCTATTGAGCGTCTGTCCTCGGGTTTCCCTCGGGTTTCTTGCTCGGGTTTCTTGCTCGGGTTTCTTGCTCGGGTTTCTTCCTCGAGTTTCTCTGGTTTCCTCGGGTTTCCTCTTGAGCGTCTGTCCTCGGGTTTCACTTAGAAAATGCAAGCATTTGTACCCGCCAGCGGATCCGGAACCCATACCTGATAGGTATACGTCACAGTACTACAGACTTGGCTTGCACAGCTTTTTGCCCTACCTCGTCTGGTTTCACGCATTACCGAAAGATTTAATCCGCCACAGCTACCAAGTTCACCAGTATAAAAAACACTTGCCTCTTCGGCACTACCAGTGACCAAATTCGGTACTCTTGAATCAACATACTCTTGAGCTTCTTCGTCCCAGTCTTGGTTACACCCTTTTGTGCCTGGTGTAATTGTGGCGTTCTGTATTGGCCCACCCCTGGTAGCCAATACCCGGTAACCACATCGAATACATATTACATTACTGTATGCAAATTATACATGACCTCATCATTCGCGTTTTCAAGCCCTTCCGGAGTAGCTCCATAAGCCGAAATTCCGGCTTGGACTAATGCTGCTCTGGAGGCTTGACTAGAAAATATGGTTGTATCAAACTCGACCGTAAAGTTCACGGTACTAATAGAACACGAAGCTTTCACCTCGTCTACTACACTTGCGGATATAAGTATAGCGATAGTTAGTAAATGAATTTTAATTTTCATGATGAGCGGGTCCTTCCGATTTATAAATGTGGCTGAGGATAGTATGGCAATGGAACTCCATATCGGTCGTAATGAGTCATTTGAAGCTCCCTGATAGTAAAGTGAGATAAGTGAAGGGCAAGAATATGATCCTCTCTATTGGCAAACTGTACCGGGCCAAAGCTTAGGCTTGGACTAGCACCCATCGCCTCTGCGACCCTTCTCCAAGCATAACCTTGAATTGGGTCGTACTCGAACCAAGTTCTTTCAGGCCCAAGATAGGCGTATGATAGATCTTGGGCAGCAGCAAGTGAGCCGCCAAGAACAGCCTCTTTAAAAAAATATAAGCTATCTTCAGAATCCCCCTGTCTTGCAAGTCGCAAACCAAGCTTGTGGGCTGCTCCCGCATTTCCATTTTCAGCAAGCTCTCGTAGCTCTTCTATGGGCATTTTGTAATACGAAAGGGCCAATTCAGCGCTCAAGTAGCCCGCTTGGCGCTGCCACTCTAATCTTATTTTTTCATTATGAGATTTTTGTGGTGAAGCCTCATCCAAGACAACCATTTCTGTCGTTGTTTTCTCAATAGCTGGTTTGTTTACTCGAATATCTTTATTACTTTCGCCTAGGTTAGCGCTATCTAAACTAAAGGCAGGCACACTAGGCTCACCAGCATATACTTTAACGGGAGTGCTTTTCTGATAAAACCCAAGGTAAAAAACTAGGGACACAACAGATATTGCAACAGCAATGTACACAGGTAGCTTAAAGGGGATTTTTTGATTAGTAGTAGACATAGACATATAGATAACATCTAACATCCTGATTTGTTTTTGATTGTACCACGGGTAATGCTATTAACAGTGGAAAAAATACATCGTTGATGTATTGCACTGGAAACGCTAGAAAAACCGCAATGTCAACCCGGAAATATTTACAAATCAATCTCATCCCGGAAACGCGTCGCGTTATCCGGGGCCTTTCTGAATGGGTGAGGTGGGCTGGCACTCGGTTGTTCGGTTGACTTGAGATCCCTAACCATGATCGTGGTGCATAATCTACTGTTCCTCCAGCCATTGACGCGCCGCGTGCAGAGCAAGGTCTACACCACTACCGTTATCGGCAATAACTTCATCTGTTGGTATCCATTCATGCCTAGGAGTGCCGTTAATATTAACCTAGCATCCAAATACCCTATGCAGCGTACTGAATTGCTGGATGTAAAAAGTAGCTCTTAACCCGAGCCGGAAGGGCTTGTAGTTTTCTCATGATACCGAGGACCTTTCTTTCAAGTTGCT
>JAKITK010000094.1 GCA_021648125.1 Lysobacterales bacterium | reverse complement strand
TGCTTTAATGGCGCAGGTTTCTGACTGGGACATCAGCGCAGATGGTAAAAGCCTGCAGCGAACTTTCCGCTTTAAGGGCTTTTACAAAACCATGGCATTTATTAATGCAATGGCATGGATCGCAAATCAAGAAGGCCATCATCCAGATTTTAGTGCCGGTTATAATTTCTGCAAAGTTAGCTGGACTACACATGATGCCGGTGGCTTGACTGAAAATGACTTTATCTGTGCCGCTAAAACCGGAAAGCTGCTAGAAGAATAACGAAGTATAAACACTATGTGCTTCAAGGCACTTTGGCCCCCTACTCTGGTTACAGAATTTAATTGAGAGGATGATATCAACATGAATATCAAAAATTTAAAACTTCTTTTTATCACCGCAGCAAGTGGCGTTTTGCTATCGGCTTGCGTAACTATTCCCGAACCATTGCTAGGTGAATTTAGTGTAAATGAACCGCAAGAGGCCAGCAATTTACGTCAAAATCAACAAATTCGCTGGGGTGGTGTCATTATCGCGATAAAGCCTGAAGCGAATTCAACTTGCATGGAAGTACTGGGAAAGCCCCTGGACTCCAGTCAGCGTCCGCTTAACCAAGACGGTACTATTGGTCGCTTTATTGCCTGTAAAGACCAGTTTATGGATCCGGAAGTTCTTAAAGAAGGCCGTGAAGTCACTGTAACCGGCCCTATCCGTCAAATTGAAGAACGGGAAATTGGCGAATATATTTACGCCTACCCTATTATCGATGCTAGCAATATCTATTTGTGGCCTGAGCGTGAAGAACGTGTCTTTTACAATACCGGTGGTCTGTACTATTGGCCGTATTATAGTCCCTATATACACCACCCTTATCGGCATCATCGCAGGTAGTTTTACCGCTCTTGCTAAAGCCGCTAATAAAATGATATACCACTGAAAAATGAACCCATTGGGAAAGCTGTTTCTTAAAGGTCTAATTGTGGTCTTGCCTATTGTGCTGACCATCAGCCTAGTTTGGTGGTTAATACTCTCTGCAGAAACGAAATTCGGCGGCTATCTTCATGGCCTCCTACCTAGCGGCTGGTATATTCCTGGAATGGGTTTGGTTGTTGCCGTGGTTTTCACGATTTTTATCGGCATGCTCTCCCACTGGCTTATCTTCCAGAAAATATTCGGGCTGGGAGATCGCCTAATAAAAAAAGTACCTTTGGTAAAATCCATTTATTCTGCATTAAGAGATTTCGCATCTTATTTTAATCCCGGAGAAGAGCGGAAACTCGGTCGGGTGGTCGCAGTTAAATTACCCGGCCAGCAATTTCAGTTGATTGGTTTTGTTACCCAAGAAAAATTGGTTTACTCACAGCTGGAAAAGCTTGCTGGCGAGGCTTCTGAGCACCTTGTCGCCGTGTACCTACCCATGAGCTACCAGATTGGCGGATATACGCTTTACTTGCCTGAAAGTGCACTGACAGCACTGGATCTTTCGATTGAAGAAGCGTTAAAACTGACATTAACCGGTGGTGCCGGGATATCAACGGCAGAAAACAACAAAAAATAGGCTGACCGAGCTTTGCAAGACTACACAGCACCCGCTGCAGCAGTTATAATTACGGGCTGTATGAGTCCGCAATAATTACAAGATGAGTCACAAGTCATGAAAAAAATTCTTAAAACATTCACTACCCTACTGATCGTTGCTATTTTACAAACGATTGTCGTAAGTAGTGTGGCTGCAGCTGATGCCGAAGCTGGAAAAATCAAAGCAACAACCTGTTCGGGTTGTCATGGGATTAGCAGTTATTTCAATGTGTATCCATCCTACAGAGTGCCGAAAATTGCGGGCCAAAATGAGAAATACCTTATTTTATCCCTTGAGGCTTATAAAGTCGGTGACAGAAAACATTCAACCATGCAGGCGCAAGCTGAAAGCCTTAGCAAGGAAGATATTGCCGACATCGCCGCCTGGTTTGCCAGCCTCAAGTAAGCCCGATACAGACAAGACAGTCATCAGTGAGTAAATACAATGAAAAGTAAGTACATTCTAATTTCAATTTTAAGCCTAATAGCAGTAAGCTCGAGCAACATTGCAATAGCAGGCGATGTTGTTGCCGGGGAAGAGAAATCGAAAGAGTGTGTAGCCTGTCACGGAGCTGATGGCAACGGCACAGACCCGCAATACCCGAGGCTTGCCGGTCAACACCAGGATTACCTGGCTAAATCCCTACGCGACTATAAGAGCGGCGATCGGAAAAATCCCATTATGTCCAGTATGGTTGTCGGTTTAAGCGATGATGACATCGATAATCTGGCAGCATTTTATGCATCCCTTGAGGGTTTAAAAGATCTTAGTGAGTTTAAATAATTTGCGCAAAACAATTGCAGAACAAAAAAACGGGGCCTTGGCCCCGTTTTACTTTCTAGGCAAGCCAAAAACCCTTTAGTAATAAGGATTTTCACCTGATGCATGATCCGTTGCATCAACCACTGCGGTGACTTGGGGCAGCTGTTCTTTCAAAGTTTTTTCTATCCCATTCTGCAAGGTAACATTTGCCATACCGCAACCATGGCAACCACCGCCAAAACGCAAGGACACAACGCCCTCATCGCTCACATCAACTAAATCTACATGCCCTCTATGGGAAGCCAGTGATGGGTTGATTTCGGTCTCTATCAGCCAAGCGATCTGCTCTTTCAGCGGCGCATTATCAGCAGGCGCACTACCTTTAATATTCGGTGCCTTAATATTTAAGCGGCCACCGGTTTGTTCATCTAAATAGTCAATTTCAGCACCATCTAGAAATTTCAGAGAGCGTTTTTCGACATACAGGTTAATATCGCTTAGCACGATGATTGAGTCATCGGCTTTGCTCTCATCAGGGGCACAAAAGATAAGCTCACAACTCGCTGAGGCTGTCCCCGGAGATGTCACTCGTAGGCGCAGTCCAAGACCAGGCTCATCTTGTTTTTCTACCAGCTGGTTTAAAAATACACTGCCTGATTGGCTTATTTGGATAGACATTAGTTTTCCATTAATTTCTGATATAACCACGGCAGTGAAATATCCAGCCGGTGATCAATTCCTGAATGGGTACCATCAAATTCATCATAGTGATGGGCTATACCCATATCCTGCAAGCGTTGATGAAAACGCCGGCTTCCAAAGTGGATATGATACTGGTCCCGATTTCCAACATCAAGGTAAAGTCCGCGTAAGGATGCCAATGACTTGAGTGTATCAGCCGGCATTTCCAATGGATCAAACTGCAACCAGCGCGCCCATGCCTCAGAATCGAGTTCACAGGTTTTAAGATTGAAGGGCAAACGGAACGGCAAGCCGGTTTTTGTTAATGCCGGGTCAGCCGGGTCGTAACTGGCCGCCATACATAAAACCATCAGCGTATGGAAGTCAGCAGCTCCAGGCTGTTTGCTATTCCAGAAATGTCGCATAAAGCGTGGAATGTCATATTTATGCCGCGCCAGCACATTACATGCTGTAGGAAAGTCAGCTCGATAAACCAGTTCGAAATTCAGATCCCCGGAATGGCAAGCGACTGCACCCCAAGTTTGCGGGTGCCGAATGGCTTGAGTTAAGGCACCATACGCCCCCGAAGATTTACCGAAAACCGCCCTGCCGCCTGCATCGCTACGCACAGCGTATTGGCTTTCCACAAGCGGTATTAATTCCTGTAATAAATAGTCATCGTATTGACCTACGCCGCTGGAATTGAGATATTGATTACCACCTAAGGAGGTGTAACAATCTGGAAAAACGGCAATAACCGGACCCATCTTGCCGCTGGCAATCAAACGATCGAGCCGCTGGGGTATGTTTTCGCCATGATTGCGCCAGTTTACATGCCCAGGGCCTGAGTTGGTGTAGGCCGCCAGATCCCAGAACACGGGATAGCTTGTGCTCTCGCTGTAATCAGGGGGTAAATAAACGAACACATCACGCTGCGTCGGGTCATTCCAAGGATTACCGCGCAATACACGAGAGTCGTGCTTCAGGCAGTCAATCCGACCTTCAGGCCAATCTATGAGTTTGCGAATTTGCATACACTTAGTTTAATGATTCGCGAATATGATGGAGTATCTTATCCCGCAGTTCTGGGCGCTCTAGAGCATAATCTACCGTCGCCTCGATGAAGCCAACCTTAGAGCCGCAATCATAGCGTCGGCCACTAAACTCGCAATAGCCAACCGCTTGCTCTTTAATCAATAAAGCAATCGCATCGGTAAGCTGAATTTCGCCACCACTACCGGCGCCAAGATCCTCAAACAGCGGGAAAATCTCCGGAGTCAAGACATAGCGGCCAACAACGGCAAGCTGGGATGGTGTATCTTCAGGCGCGGGTTTTTCGACAATAGATAAAACTTTGTGATCGCTGGGTGAGGGTTCAATCATGCCGTACTGGTCACTGTCTTCCGGCACAATATTTTGTACCGCGATAGTACTCTGACCAGTTTGCTCATATTGAGAAATAAGTTGCTGTAAACAGCCAGGACCACTGGTTTTAATTAAGTCATCGGCGAGCAACACGGCAAAAGGCTCATTGCCAATTAAGCCGCGGGCACAGTTAACTGCATGCCCCAGACCTAGGGTGTCTAACTGTGAAACTTCTGCACGGGTAATATCACTCGGAATGATATCGGTAATGCATTCCAATAACTCCAGCTTTCCACTGGCTGCCAGTTTGGTTTCCAGTTCAAACGCTCGGTCGAAATGATCTGATATGCTGTGTTTTTTTCGGCTGGTAACAAAAATCAGAGTATCAATTCCAGCCGCCAAAGCTTCCTCAACTGCATACTGAATCAGTGGCTTATCCACTATAGGCAGCATTTCTTTAGGGATAGATTTAGTTGCAGGTAAAAACCGCGTACCCAGTCCTGCAACTGGAAATATAGCCTTTCTTACGGGCTTCATTTTATTGCCTGTTGTGACCTGTTAATAGAAACAACTTTTTCTGACATGGGCGCGGATGCGCGGTCAAGTTCCGGAACCAGTTTCACCAGTGTGTTGTAGATGCTCTGGGTATCGTAGCGCTTTACTGCTATTTCGGAATCACGCAAGACCTCCTGTAACGCAGGCCATGCCGTCTTACGATGTCGAGCCAAGAAGATTTTTTCATGACTGGTTTTCTTATACGGCTCGTGTTCATGGAACAACTCTTCAAACAGTTTTTCACCCGGACGAAGCCCAGTGTAGATAATATGGATATCCTTGCCCGGTTCTTTTCCAGCCAGCCGAATCAACTGTTCGGCAAGGTAGGATATTTTGACAGGATCACCCATATCCAGTACAAATATCTCACTACCCTTGCCGAGTACCGCTGCCTGCAAAATCAGCTGAGATGCCTCTGATATGGTCATGAAATAACGGGAAATTTCTGGATGAGTTACGGTAATCGGCCCGCCCTTGCGGATCTGTTCATTAAATAAGGGTACAACACTACCGTTGGAGTTCAAGACATTACCAAAGCGCACGGTAATGAATCGGGTATCGGAATGTGCATCCATATTCTGGCAGTAAATCTCGGCTACTCGTTTAGTCGCACCCATTATATTACTAGGGTTAACCGCTTTATCAGTTGAAATAAGCACAAAAGTACCTACCCCGTGGCGATCCGCTGCTTGAGACATGCGGATGGTGCCGATGACATTATTTCGGTAGGCTTCACGAATTTGGTTTTGCAAAATGGGTAAGTGTTTGTACGCTGCGGCGTGGAAAATCATATCTGGGCGGTATTCTGATACAATTTTTTCAGCCGTAGCCGAATCGCAAATATCACCCAGCACGCAGGCATAAACCAAGTCCTGGTAATCATTACTCAGTTCGTTTTCAATTTGGTAAAGATTAAACTCACTCTGGTCAACGACAATTAGTTCTACCGGATTGAGATGCGCGATCTGGCGGCATAGTTCCGCACCAATGGAGCCACCACCGCCGGTGATTAACACCCGTTTGTTGGATAAGCCAGAACGAATAGAGTCCCAGTTGAGCATCACCGGCTCGCGCCCCAGCAGGTCATCAATAATGACCGGCTTAATCTCGTCGATCCTGACGGCTTTGTTACCGAAATCCTGTAATGTCGGTAAAGTCATAAACTTAACTTCTGCGTCCTCGCATATCTCCACGATCCGCTGCATTTGCTGATTACTGGCCGAAGGTATCGCGATAATAGCGAGTTCCACATTTAGACTCTGGCAAGTCGATTCCAGCTGACTGATTTCACCCAAAACGGGAAGACCGTGAATTCTTGCACCTGCGAGTTTACGCTCATCGTCGAGCAAACCCAGTACATTAAAGCCGCCTCGATGACGCAACTCGCGTACCAACAAGGCACCTGAGTGACCGGCACCGATAATCAGGGTGCGCTTGCCACCACTGGTATTGATTCCCATGCGGTTATCTTTCCAGATTCTATATAGCATCCGGGGAATCCCCAATACCAGGAACAAAATCAGTGGGTAAGCGATCAGGTTGACCGACATTGATGCTAGTGAAGCACTACCGAGTAAAAACCCCAAGGCGACGATTAATCCACCAAGGGTACTGGCTTTGATAATACTCCAGAGGTCAAGAAAGCTAGCGAAACGCCAAAGGCCGCGATACAGCCCGATATGCCAGAACATCAGTCCCTGCATACTAAGGACTAGGAAGGTTTCAATACCGAACCAGCTAAATGCAGAACCGCTCGGATGGATCTGGTTTTGCAACCAGCTCGCCGAAAGCCATGCAATAAGCACCATGACCAGGTCATGGCCAACAACGGCTGCGCGGGGGTGTCTGAGCCAATGCATCATCCTAATGCCCTTCGTTTATATTATTTTTGTTATTGGTTCGTTGATTTCGGTACACAGCATACCAGAGAAAACTGAACAACAG
>JAKITK010000026.1 GCA_021648125.1 Lysobacterales bacterium | reverse complement strand
ATCAGCGCGGACAGCAATATGTAGGTCGCGTATTTACCCTTGATAGAGCCATTGTTAATGGCACTGGCAAAGTCAAAGTAGATGATTCTACCTGGCGGGTAAAAGGCCTGGATATGCCGGTAGACGGCAAAGTCAAAGTAGTGGCTACCGAAGGCGTGATACTGGTTGTTGAAGCCGTTGAGTAGTTAGTTGTTAATAGTTAGTCGCTCACAATTTGAGCCACAAAAAAAACCCCCGGTCGCAAAACCGGGGGTTTTTTATTACAAACCTCAAATCTTTAGAAGGTTAATAACGGCGCAATAACCAGGCTAACGATTGCCATCACATTAATTAAAATGTTCATCGCCGGGCCCGAGGTATCTTTGAACGGGTCGCCTACGGTATCACCAACCACCACCGCGTGGTGAGTAGAAGAACCCTTGCCGCCAAAGTTGCCTTTTTCAACATGTTTTTTGGCATTGTCCCAGGCACCACCGGCATTGGCCATCATCAGCGCCATCAATACACAGGTGATTAATGCGCCAGTGAGCATGCCGCCTAGAGCGGCTGCCCCAAGAAGGAAACCAACTACGGGTGGCGCAAGAATCGCCAACGCGCCGGGCAAGATCATTTTCCGTAATGCCGCACTAGTTGCAATGTCTATACAACGCGCACTATCCGGCTTAGCGGTACCTTCCATCAAACCAGGGATTTCCTTAAACTGGCGGCGGATTTCTTTAATCATTTCGAAAGCCGCATCGCCAACTGCGCGCATAGTAATCGCCGATACCAGGAACGGGAAAATACCACCGATAAACATACCCATTAGCACTTTAGGGTCGCTGATATTCAGGCTGAAGCCGTCGATATTAGATTCTACCGTTTGGATAAAGGCGGCAATAATCGCCAATGCTGCGAGACCAGCAGCACCAATGGCAAAACCTTTACCGATAGCAGCTGTAGTGTTGCCGACTTCATCCAGGCCATCAGTGATTTTACGCACTTCTTCACCGAGCCCTGCCATTTCAGCAATACCACCGGCATTATCTGCAACCGGGCCATAGGCATCAATTGCCATAGTGATACCAACGGTTGCCAGCATACCAACAGCGGCAATGCCGACACCATACACACCGAGTCCTTCGGGCAATACCCATGAGGTAAAGAAGATGATTCCAGCGATAATAGCTACCGGAATAACTACCGATTCCATGCCGAGTGCAAGGCCGGAAATCATTACCGTAGCAGGGCCGGTTTCGCCATCTTTTGCAAGCTTGCGTACTGGCGGACCACCGGTGTAGTACTCGGTAACCAAGCCAATACCAATACCGCCAACAGCGCCGGCTACAACACACCACCACACGGCAGTAGAAATTCCCAGCTCACCGATGAGCACATAAGCCGCAATAATGAAAAGCACTGCTGCACTGAAGGTGCCGTAACGCAAAGCATTGGCAGGCTCTTTAGATGACAACATCCGCACTAACAAGATACCCAAAATTGAGCAAATCATACCCACCGAGGCCAATGCCAGCGGCAAAAACATCAGGTCGCTTTGCGCGCCAAGTATACTGCTGCCTATTCCTGCTGCAATGGCGATGGTAGCGATCATCGAGCCAACATAGGACTCGAAAATATCCGAGCCCATACCGGCAACATCACCCACATTATCACCGACATTATCAGCAATTACACCCGGGTTACGCGGATCATCCTCAGGGATACCCGCTTCAATTTTGCCCACAAGGTCGGCACCAACATCTGCACTTTTGGTGAAGATACCGCCGCCAACTCGCGAGAACAGAGCTACAGTTGATCCGCCCATACCAAAGCCGTGAATGGCTTCTGCATGTTGCGGGTCGGAACCGAAGAAATAATACAGAAGGCCTAAGCCAAGCAAGCCCATTGCAGCAACGGTCAGGCCCATAATGGAACCCCCGTAAAATGCGATAGATAAAGCTGCCGCTTCACCCTTCTCAGCCGCCGCAACGGTTGTGCGTACATTAGCTTTAGTTGCAGCGTACATGCCGATATAGCCCGCAGAGGCTGATGCCAGCGCGCCAACTACATACGCAACGGCTGTATGCCAAGTGGGGAAAAAGTAAAACAGTGCGATGGTAATAACTAGCGCAAATAGACCCAATACACTGTACTCGCGCTTCATAAAGACCATAGCGCCGCTATGAATTTCAGCGGCTATTTCGGCTACTATGCCTTCACCTGCCGGGTTTGCTTTCATCGACAGGTAAATAAATAGTGCGGCTATAAGACCGATAACCCCGAGCAGGGGTGGGATGAGTTCTTGTGTCATATCCTCTCTCTCAATTTTAATAGTTGTAGGTATCGACCACTCGGTAGCAGAGGCCGATATGTGATAAAACCATGCTATTGTAGGCATAAGTGAAAGAATCAGCAATTGTTTCAATGTTTAAAGTGGTTGAAAGCTTAGCGAGGCAGTATAATCCACCCGAATAACTCACTCTTATAACAAGGATTACCCCATGAGTTTTGATCTGGTACCTGCCGGTTACGATATCCCTAATGATATTAATGTAATTGTCGAAATCCCCATGAACAGCCCGGCGATTAAGTACGAAGTCGATAAAAAATCCGGCGCTATATTTGTCGATCGCATGCTAAAAACAGCCATGCACTACCCGTGTAATTATGGCTATGTACCGCATACCCTTTGCGGCGACGGCGATCCGGTAGATGTGTTGGTGGCAATGCCTATGCCGCTGGTGCCAGGCTCCATCATCAACTGCCGTCCGGTGGGTGTTTTGCATATGGAAGACGAAGCGGGTGATGATGCCAAAATTATTGCCGTACCAGTAGACAGTGTCACCGGCTACTATCGGCATGTGAATGATGTTCGCGATCTGCCGGAAATGTTGCTGGATACCATTTCGCACTTCTTTGATCATTATAAAGATTTAGAACGCGGCAAATGGGTAAAAATTGGTGGCTGGCAAGGGGTTGAAGCTGCTCGTGCGGAAATTCTAGAATCTAGAGAGCGGTTTAAAAACGCGCCGGATCAACCCAATTTCTAGTTGCTGAGTTGTTGGTTTCAGGTGCCTAAATAATAATATGCAAGAATTTGTAAAAGTACACCTCGGCAGTGGCCCAAACATTTTGCCGGGTTGGATTAATGTCGATTACAACCCAGACTTCAAGCCTCAGGTTGTTGCCAACTTAAGTCAGCGCTTTCCTTTCGATGATAACAGCGTGGACTATATTCATAGCGAGGGCGTATTGTGTCAATTTTCACTTGCTGATGGCAGGCACTTTCTTAGCGAGTGTTTTCGCATCCTTAAGCTCGGCGGTGTTATGCGCTTGCTGTCACCGGATTTACTGCGTTTACTGGAAGCCTATCTGGAGGACGTGCGTACTGGCGAAAACAAGCTTGCCGAACTGTGGCAACGGGAAGTTGAAATTCCATTGCAGCTTGGAACCAGTGCAGAAGTTGTTAATATTGGCATTCGCGATTTACATAATTTCGTTTACGATAATCGCAGCTTGTCACAAGTTCTCGATAGCTGCGGTTTCGAGGCTGAGCAAGTGGCTTATCAACAGGCCGGGCCAGAAGTACTTCGTGGCCTCGATGTAAGATCCCCTGAAAATGCGACTTATATGTATTTTGAGTGCACTAAGCCGCAAGTTAATTGACAGGTTGGCATTTTGAGCTGCCCGATATTTACCTATCATTCACAAAACATCCGTAGCAACCGCTATGGTGAAAACGATCATGTTTCATTAAAAGCCGATCTCGAAGATCTGCACACACACGGTAAGCGTTTGATCAGCCTGACGACGCTAGTCGACTGGTTGCTTGCTGGTGTTGATGACGGCAGTTTGGATGATGCTGTGTGTATCACTTTCGATGATGGTTGCAAACTGGAAATTAGCGATGAAATAGTCCCAGGGTATGGCTTGCAGACTTCTTTTTTAAGCATCCTCAAAGACTTTCGCGAACAGCAATCAGTTGATACGCCGCACCAGGTTCGGGCAACAACTTTTGTGCTAGCCGATGCAGCCGTGCGTGAACAAATGGATCGTGAGTCATTGTTTGGCTTGGGCTGGATGCAAGCAGACTGGTGGGCAGCCGTAAAAGCCGAAGGTATCATTGATGTCCAGAGCCATGGTTGGGATCATCTACATAATATGCAGCCGGATGTGCTCGGAGAAAAGTTACCGCATGCCCGCTTTGTAAGCGTGGATTCGTTTGCCCAGTGTGAACTACAGGTTTTCCGTGCCGGTCAAGTTATTGCCAGCGGCACCGACGGTGTAAAACCCCAATATTTTGCTTATCCCTATGGCGCGGCCAGTGTTTATATGCGCGACACTTACCTACCGGAAAACATCAACAGAACCGGAATTCGCGCAGCATTCAGCACTCAGCCTGCGCATGTGACGCTGGCAACGAGTCGCTGGAACATTCCGCGGTATGTTTGCGGCCGTGACTGGCAGACCCCGCAGCAGTTTGCTGCGATTTTAGATGGCTCATTTGCTGCTTCACGGCCTAAGTCATGATTGGTTTACGCGGACAAATAACCGGTTTGATTGTACTGCCTGCATTGGCAGTGATATTGCCGTGGGGGCTGTTTTTTCGTTTGGCGCGGGTTATGTCGCGCTTCAGTTGGTTATTTAAGCAAGAAACACAGCAAGCAGTGACCGGCGTAGAGCAAACCGGCCAATTTGTCGCCGATGAAGTTTGGTGCCGCCATTACAGAATGTATAAAATTATTGATGCGGTAGACCCCTGGTTAAGCAGGTTCCGCGGTGATGCATGGATGGTGCGACATATTGATGTTTTTGGTAAATGGCCGGACAACACGCCGTTTATCGCCAATAGCATGCATTTTGGCGCAGGGTTTTGGGCATTACGGCATATCCGTGTGAACGCCTCCCCAATTTCCTTAATTATGCGACCTTTTGATGAATGGCAAAAAGCCTTTTCCTGGCCTATGCAGGTGTATTTAAGGGCTTATGAAAAAGCTGTGTTGCGCGCCCAGGGTGCCGCGGTTACCTACACGGGAAAAGGCTTCACAGAACGCTTTAAAGCCAGTCTTGCCGCAGGCAACAACCAACTTTCAATGATCGATGTACCCAAAGGGAAGAACATAAATGCTTTTCATGTAGAGTTTCTAGGGCGCCCAACTTATTTTGTTAACGGCGTTGTAGCGCTTGCCAAACAACTCAATCGGCCGGTTGTGCCTTATGTGATGATGGTTGATTTTGAGACGGGCCGCAGGCAATTGCACATCGGTACACCCATTGCTCAGGAATCAAACCTGAAGGAATCTATCCAGGAACTAGCGGCATTTTTTGATCCGTTTATTCGGCATGATTCTGCGGCTTGGCAGCTCTGGGGGCAGTATTCGGCCTTTTTGAATTCAGAATTCAAGCAGGAAGAGTAACTGGATATGTCGATGTTAATTTCTATGCACATGGAAAAATGCGGCGGGACTTCAATGGAGGCTCTGTTACGACAACAGTATGGCCTGGCATTTGAGCTGTATGATCCGGGTTATCCAGAGGACCCGTTGGCGTTTAGTCCTCCCGAGCTAGGTGTTGCTTGCCTGCACGGGCATATGTATTACGGTTTGCACCGCCAGTTAACGGATCGGGAGTGTAGTTATATCACTTTATTGCGTGACCCGGTAGACAGGTTTCTCTCAAACTATCAGCATATCCGTAGGTATGAACACCCCTTGCATGCACTCATCAACAAGCAAGACGGTCTGCGTGAAATGTGTGAAAACCCGCAGGCACGCCACTACCGAAATCTGTTTGTTCGACGCTTGGCGGGTATAGACGGCGAGCCTTGCCGGGCCAATGTGGAGCAAGCGGAAAAGCGCTTACGAAAATTTGCACTGGTGGGGAAAGTAGAGCAGTTTGAGGCGTTTGTGCGTGCGGCAACTACTCGACTGGGCTGGGCTGCGTATCAGGTTCCCCATAAAAACATTGGCGACAACCAAGCCCGGGCTGAAATTTCAGCGGCTCAGTTGACGCAGGTGGTTCAGGCCAACGCACTGGATATTGAATTGTTTGAGCGAGTGGCGGATATTATCGTTTAGCTGTTGAATTATTGAATCACCGAGTAATCGCCGCCAGCCTGATCCATTCTGCATTGCTTTGGCAATCTATGTTGTTACAAAGCTCCTGATAGGCCGCAACCACTTGTGCCTGTTGCTCTTCAAGGATTCCGCAAAGTACAATCGGGCTTTGCGGTTTAAGCCTGCCAACTAATTGCGCTGCCATTTCGATTAATGGCAGTGCAAGAATATTGGCTAAGAGGATATCTGCTGGCGGGGTTTCAAGCTCTGGCATTCCGGCGATAACTTGTGTACAGACATCATTCCTGCGCGCGTTTTCATTGGTAGCCAGAATCGCCTGCGGATCATTATCGATGGCATAAACCATTTTCGCGCCTTTGAGTGCAGCGGCAATCGCCAGAATTCCCGAACCGCAACCATAATCAATAACGGTTTTACCGCTAAAATCCTGTGCATCAATCCATTCCAAGCAAAGTGCTGTGGTCGGGTGGGTGCCGGTACCGAAAGCTAGGCCGGGATCCAGCTGAATAATAACTGCCCCAGGATCGCTAGGGTATTCTGATTTTGCCGTGGTGCTGGGAACAATCCACAGGTTTTTTCCAAAACACATGGTTTTAAAGCGCGCCATCCAGCTGCGTTCCCAGGCTTGATCCTGCAACTTGGAAAAACTAATATCGCTGGCATGCTGGATAAAACTCAGGCGGTTTAGGTGATTGGTGATGGGCTTTTTTTTGGTCTCACCTGGGAACAAACCAGTCACGGTTAATTTAGGCCACAGCGGGGTTTGATCAACACCGGGTTCCAGTAGTGGGTGGTCTTCACTATCGGTCAGGGTGACCGCAAGCGCACCAAGCTCAAGCAACTGGTTTTCCAGTGCTTCAAGCTGAGATTCGCGGATTTTAATGCGAACTTCAAGCCAATTCATGTCTGTAAATGCCGCTTAGTTATTTTGCTTCAGCGCGTTCTGCCAGACGCTTTTCGAGGTAATGGATGTTAAAACCACCACGCCTAAAGCCTTCATCACGCAGCACCCATTTATGCAATGGAATATTAGTATTGATGCCTTCCAGGACCATTTCATCCAGCGCAACTTTAAGCCGGGCTATACATTCTTCACGGTTAGCCCCATAACCAATCAACTTGCCGATCATAGAATCATAATTGGGTGGCACCCGATAACCGTCATAAAGATGGGTGTCTATGCGGATGCCAGGACCGCCGGGCGCATGGAAATACTGCACCACGCCGGGTGAGGGAATAAAGCTCTCGGCATCTTCAGCGTTAATTCGGCACTCAATTGCATGGCCGCGAAGTTGGATATCGTCTTGGGTATAACTTAGCGGCAGGCCGGCGGCTATACGGATTTGCTCGGTGACTAAATCCACCCCGGTGACTTGTTCGGTGACACAGTGTTCTACCTGAATTCGGGTGTTCATTTCAATAAAATAGAATTCCTCGTTTTCATAAAGAAACTCAAAAGTACCGGCACCGCGATAATCAATACGCTTGCAAGCCGCAACACACACAGCACCAATGGCTTCGCGTTGTGCGGGGGTAATTCCAGGTGCAGGTGATTCTTCCAGGGCTTTTTGGTGACGGCGCTGCATGGAACAATCCCGCTCACCCAAATGAATCGCATTGCCTAATGTATCGGCCAGCACCTGAATTTCAACATGCCGAGGATTCATCAGGTATTTTTCCATATACACTTCTGGATTGCCAAAAACTGTACCGGCTTCCTGACGGGTCAGGGTAATGGCATTGATCAGACGGGCCTCGGTATGTACTACCCGCATGCCGCGACCGCCTCCGCCACCGGATGCTTTAATAATAATAGGGTAGCCAATGCGTTCAGCAATGCGCAGGCTTTCTTCGGGGTCATCGCCGAGTGGTCCATCAGAACCTGGAACACAAGGAACACCGGCTTCCTGCATGGCACGAATAGCTGAAACTTTATCACCCATCAGGCGAATGGTTTCGGGACGCGGACCAATAAACACAAAGCCGCTTTCTTCCAACCGTTCGGCAAAGTCGGCATTTTCAGCTAGAAAACCGTAACCGGGATGTACAGCAACTGCATCAGTAACCTCAGCTGCCGCAATAATGGCGGGAATGCTCAGGTAGGAATCGGTCGAAGAAGCCGGACCAATGCAAACCGACTCATCCGCCATGCCGACATGTTTCAGGTTACGGTCTACGGTTGAGTGAACCGCAACGGTTTTAATCCCCATGGTTTCACAAGCGCGAAGGATACGCAGTGCAATTTCGCCACGATTGGCGATAACAACCTTTTCAAAAACAGGCATGCTTGTTGTCCTCAGCGAATGACGAACAAAGGTTCATCAAATTCAATCGGCTGGCCGTTCTCAACCAGTACTGAGATGATAGTGCCGCTGACTTCGGCATCGATTTGATTGAACATTTTCATGGCTTCAATAATGCACAGAGGGTCACCGACAGAAATTTCCTGACCAACTTTTGCAAAAGCTTCAGCGTCTGGTGTGGAGGAGGCATAATAAGTACCTACCATTGGCGAACGAACCAGTTCGTTTTCTGGAATTTCCGGGGTTTCATCAACCGCGGCTACCGGCACACTGTTTTCGGCCACAAGCGGTGCTGCTGCAATTGCGGCTGCCGGTACGCTGGTCGTTTGCCGGGTCAGGCGTACTGATTCTTTACCTTCAATGATTTCAAGCTCTGCCAGGCTGGAGTTTTCCAGCAGGTCGATCAGGCTTTTAATTTTGCGTAAGTCCATGTTTTTGCCTATTAGTTTTCTATTGTTTGCTATTGGTTGTGCGCACTGATGCAGCCGTTGGGTAGATGTATCACTCGTTTACTTCCATGCGATTAATGACAGCCTGTAAAGCCAGCAAATAGCTGTCGCCGGCAAAACCCGTGATAGTGCCTATGGCGATATCGGAAAAGTACGAGTGTTTACGAAAATCTTCGCGGGCCTGAATATTAGAAAGGTGCACTTCAATAAAAGGGATATCTACTGCACATAAAGCGTCCCGCAGTGCTACAGAAGTATGTGTAAATGCAGCCGGATTGAAGATAATATAATCGACCCCGTCCCTATCTGCCTGATGAATGGCCTCAAGCAACAAGTGCTCTGCATTGGCTTGCAAGTGTCCGAGCTGATGCCCGCAGTTTTCCGCAAACTCTTGCATCTGCTTAATTATTTCGTTAAGTGAACGCTCACCATAGTAGCCAGGTTCGCGTTGTCCTAGCAGGTTTAGGTTCGGGCCGTTGAGTAATAAAATATGCGCCATAACATTTTTGTGCTAATAACAGTAAGAAAGGGATTTTGACGCAATTAAGCGAAGATGTAAACAGTTCGCCACCGTATGGTGAAAATTAGCTGGGGTCTGGCAGGCTTAAAGCAGCCCCTCGATACGCGTAATTAACTCATCTTCTTCGACAATACCCCAGTCCCACCAGCGCACGATTCCCTTACGGTCAACCAATACCGAGTATGGCAGGGCACCACTGGTATTGCCAAAATCACGGTTTACCCGCATCACATCATCCGCACCAACCAATATCGGGTAGTGAATGCTCAGTTTTGTGGTAAATTCGCGCACTGCCAGCACTTCATCAAGTGCAATTCCCACTACCGTGAAACCCTGTGCCGAATAGTCATCGTGGACGCGCTGTAACATTGGCATTTCTTTTACGCAGGGACTGCACCAAGTGGCCCAAAAGTTATACAGAACAACTTGCCCGTTAAAGTCTTCAGGCCTGAAAATAGCGCCATCAAGGCCTCCAAGGCGGTAATGCGGGGTAGGTTTGCCGGTAAGGTCGGCAACAATTTTTGTTGATGTCGGCGCTATTGGCACATCACGGTTAAAATAATTAGCCAGGGCAAAGCCGCCGGCCGCCATAAATGCAGCCACAAAAAGCATCAATATAAGTTCAATTTTGCGCATATTATTCAGCGCTGGTCGAGGGCAGCATTGGTGTGTGCCAAAAAGTCACTCGCGGACATATATCCCACCATGCGGTAGTTTTTAATCTCATTACCCTTAAGGTCAAAGAATAAAATAGCCGGCGGGCCGATGAGTCCGTAGTGCTTTATCAGCGCTTCATCGGTGGCGTCATAGGCGGTTACATCCGCCTGCAACAGCACCGTGTTGTTAAGAGCTGCCTGTACTGCTGCATCAGAAAAGGTGTTTCGCTCCATGCGCTTGCACTCAATACACCAATCAGCATAAAAATCTAACATCACAGTTTTGCCTTGGGCGTTGGCCTGTAATATCGCCGCATTAATATCTGCAATGGTTTTTATCGGTCGAAACTGCAGGTGGCTGGTTTCTTCTTGGGCGCTACCGGAACCTTTAAAGCTGGCCAGTGGTCGCGACCAGTCATCGCCACCGGCAAGCGCGCCAATAAGTTGAAGCGAGCCGATTAGTAACAAAATGACGCCCAAAGATTTCCACAGTTTTTGCCAGCCGCTAATAGGTCTGGTCAAGGGTTCCAGTGCACCCAGGTAAATCCCCGAGGCCAGCAACAAAGAGCCCCAGAGGAACATAATTACACCACCCGGGAGAATACGCTCAAGCATCCAGATTGCCATGCCAAGCAAGCCGATACCGAAGACAGCCTTAACTGCATCCATCCATGCGCCAGCGCGCGGCAGTAGTTTACCGGCAGTAGTGCCGATAATAATCAACGGAATACCCATACCCATCGACATTGCAAACAAAGCGCCGCCACCGAGCAATGGGTCACCGGAATTCCCAATAACGATAATTGCGGCAGCCAGCGGCGGAGCTACACAGGGGCCGACGATAAGGGCGGAGAGCAAACCCATAATCGCGACACCGGCTAATTTACCGCCTTCTTGGCGGTTGCTCATTTCGCTGAGCTTGGTTTGCAGTCGGGCGGGCAGTTGTAACTCATAAAACCCGAACATGGAAAGTGATAACAGCACGAAAACACCAGCAAAACTACTGAGTATCCAGGGGTTCTGGAAGACCGCTTGCAAGTTTTTACCAAAAAGGCCAGCTAAAACACCAACAACAGTATAGGTAAGCGCCATTGCCAGCACATAAACCAGTGATAGGACAAAGGCTCGGCGAGTAGTTATTTTGTCACCCTCACCGGCGATGATTCCGGAGAGGATTGGTACCATGGGGAAAACACAGGGCGTAAATGCCAATAATAAACCCAGGCCAAGGAAAGCCAACATAGCCCGCCAGGGGTGGTCCAATAACAGTTGCGCCAGCTTGTCATGTTCAGCAACGGCGGGTGCGGTAGTAGTATTGTCGGCTAGGGGGTTGGCGATATCAGCAACACTGGCGGTAGTTGCTGCCGGCAACTCAACACTGAGACTGCGTTGCATCGGCGGATAACAAATATCCCCGTCACGGCAGCCCTGGAAATCAGCAGTAATTATTAGCGGTGTTGCCGGCCCGACCGGACGGCTAAGTTTTACCGGCACCTCAACTTGATCGAAGTAAACTTCAACCATGCCAAATTCCGGGTCGTCTTTGATTTTGCCAGTCGGTAGCTGGCTGCTGATAATGTTGATATCCCCGGCAGACTCCAGCCGGAACTTAAACATATCTTTGTATAAGTAATACCCAGGCTCTGGGGTAAAGCGCAGCAACAACTGTTTATCATCCAGTGCCAGCGCCTCAAATACAAAGGCCTGGTCGGGTTGCAATGCCGCACCTTTGGCACCGGCAAAGCTGTTGCTTTGTCCCAATAACCCGCCCAAACCAGATGGAGTAGTTAAGGCTTGTTTTATGGGTGCCGCAATAGCGGGTAACTGCACCGTCAGTTGTTGTACTGTCGGTGGATAACACAGCACACTTTCAAGGCAACCTTGGGAGCGCAGCTTGAGCGTGAATTGCGTGGCAGTTGCAGGTCGTTTGGTGATGGCAATCGTCATCACCATCTTTTGCCCCCAGGTTTCGACTTCTTCACCCAGCAAATCATCGAACTTTGTTACCCCCGGACTCGGTTCGGGCGTTGCTAATTCTATTTCGGGCAAGTCACTACTGGCAGCCAAAAACCGTCGGTACATATAATACTTAGGCTGAATGGTAAAAGTGATCCCAAGGGTGTTGTCATCAAGCACGGTTACTGTGGGTGAAAAAGCCTCGTCATAATCCAGCAGTTCATCGGGATTTATCGCTAGCGCAGTGCCTGCCAATAATAGGCTAGCAGTCAGCAACAGTAGCTGTAATGATCTATGCAGGTTGAATCGGGACTTCAGCATGTAGTGATTTCTCTTAGTTGATTTAATCTGAAACAAGTTTGAACAACGGCCCATACAGGGTCTTATTTAGACTTCTATATAGAATACTGCGCATTTTACGCCATATCCTGCTCGGTGTTTAGTCGCCACGCAGTAGCCGACATTTGGCAAAGCTGCCATTAGGACAGCAGTTTGGTCAGTTTTATCCATAGTTTCGAAAATTTCCGCTGTTTTCTTGCATATTTATGCTCCCATACCTTGAATTAGCCTGCCTAAACCCCATTTGTTGTCTGTTACCACGCTAAAGTTTGATTTTAATGACTTTGGTGATAGGTTTTTGCTCGTAGGCGGTTTAATTGCCAGCGAGCGATTTTTTCTAGACTATTAATTCAATTTGGAGACTTTCAATGAAAATTCGTCCTTTGCACGATCGTGTAATCGTCAAAAGAGTGGAAGAAGAGCTGATTTCCCCCGGTGGTATCGCTCTTCCTGGTTCGGCAACAGAAAAACCAATGAAGGGTGAAATCCTGGCTGTTGGCAATGGCAAAATCCTGGAAAACGGAGATGTTCGTGCCCTTGACCTGAAGGTTGGTGATCAAGTGTTGTTCGGAAAATATTCCGGTACCGAAGTTAAAGTAAACGACGAAGAGCTGCTGGTAATGCGTGAAGACGACATTATCGCTGTTATCGATCTGTAAACATTAGTTTAGCTATTTTAATCAACAAGAATTGAGGAATTAAGAGAATGAGCGCAAAAGAAGTTCGTTTTGGAGAAGACGCCCGTAAGCGCATGCTTGCCGGTGTGAATGTATTAGCCAACGCTGTCAAGGTTACCCTTGGCCCTAAAGGTCGTAATGTTGTACTCGACAAGAGTTTTGGTGCCCCGACCGTAACCAAAGATGGTGTTTCGGTAGCCAAAGAAATCGAGCTGGAAGATAAGCTTGAGAATATGGGCGCACAGATGGTCAAGGAAGTTGCATCACAGACCTCCGACATCGCCGGTGACGGTACCACTACCGCGACCGTACTGGCTCAAGCATTGTTGCAGGAAGGCCTCAAGGCTGTTGCAGCCGGCATGAACCCGATGGATCTCAAACGCGGTATCGATAAAGCCGTCATTGCAGTGGTTGCCAGCTTGAAAGAAATGTCTACCCCTTGTGCCGACAATCAAGCGATTGCACAGGTAGGTTCAATTTCAGCCAACTCTGATGTCGAAATTGGTGAGATTATTGCCGATGCAATGGCTAAAGTAGGTAAAGAAGGCGTGATAACCGTTGAAGACGGTTCAGCCCTCGCCAACGAACTGGATATCGTTGAAGGTATGCAGTTTGACCGCGGTTATCTGTCACCTTACTTCGCTACCGATCAGGCCACCATGTCTGCTGATCTGGAATCACCGTTTATCTTGCTGCACGACAAGAAAATTTCCAATGTTCGTGAGTTGCTACCGATACTCGAAGGCGTAGCTAAAGCCGGTCGTCCTCTGCTGATTATTGCAGAAGATGTTGAAGGTGAAGCTCTGGCAACATTGGTAGTTAACAATATTCGCGGTATCGTTAAAGTTACTGCAGTTAAGGCACCTGGTTTCGGCGATCGGCGTAAAGCCATGCTCGAAGATATCGCCATTCTTACCGGCGCTACTGTGATTTCAGAAGAAGTTGGTCTGTCGCTTGAAAAAGCCACCCTCGAAGATCTGGGTTCGGCTAAGAAAGTTCACATCAACAAAGAAAACACTACCGTTATTGATGGTGCTGGTGAAAGCGCTGATATCGAAACTCGGGTTTCCCAGATTCGCGCACAAATTGAAGAAGCCAGTTCCGATTATGACCGTGAAAAACTGCAAGAACGCGTAGCCAAACTGGCTGGCGGTGTTGCCGTTATCAAGGTTGGAGCGGCAACTGAAGTTGAGCTGAAAGAGAAAAAAGCCCGGGTTGAAGATGCCCTGCACGCAACGCGTGCTGCGGTAGAAGAAGGTGTAGTTCCGGGTGGTGGTGTTGCTCTGGTTCGTGCAGCCGATACTCTGGTAAGCCTCAAAGGCGATAACGACGATCAAAATGTTGGTATCGCCCTGACCCGCCGTGCCCTGCAGGAACCTCTGCGCCAAATCGTTGCCAATGCTGGCGGCGAAGGTTCAGTTGTTCTTAATCAGGTTTTGGCTGGTGAAGGAAACTACGGTTATAACGCCGCCACTGACGAATATGTCGACATGATTGAAGCTGGTATTCTCGACCCTACCAAAGTAACCCGTGCTGCATTGCAGAACGCGGGTTCTGTTGCCGGGCTGATGATTACCACCGAAGCCATGATTGCTGAACTTCCAAGTGACTCAGCAGCTCCTGCGATGCCTGATATGGGCGGAATGGGTGGCATGGGCGGAATGGGCGGAATGATGTAAGCGAATTTATTCGCTGAATCCTGCTCTCATTGAGCCTAAAAACCCTGCTCCGGCAGGGTTTTTTTTGCCTACAAGGACGTAGGTAGATCACGAAGCGCATGGACGCGCCAGAGCGATCCCTCCACACTACCTCGGTGCAAGTATTCCAAGCGCAAGAGCGATCCTTTCACGCTACCCCGGTGGATGTATTCCCCGCGCAAGAGCGATCCCTCCAAGCCACCCCAGTGTAGGGTGCTGTTAGCCGCAGGCGTAACGCACCGGGCGATAAATATTTAACCCACTTTGGAATTACCCGAAAACGCCGGTGCGTTCGCAAGCTTAACGCACCCTACCTCGGCAATACTAGCAGTTACAGCAAAAATCCCCGACAATAGCGCAATGACACCACCCGTTAAAAGCGCCCCGCTACCACCGCTAAAACCTTTGCTTCATCCAAAGCATTGGTTGAGCTGGCTGTTGCTGGGGCTTTCGTGGTTATATTCGCGGCTGCCATTTGCGCTGGGGATGGCTCTGAGCCGCAGCCTGAAGCCATTGATTAAACCCTTTATGAAAAAAAGGGTAGCTATAATTAAACAGAATCTGGCAGCCTGCTTTGCCGATAAAAGCCCGCAGGAAAGAGCCGAGATGCTGGATCAAAACCTGACGGCATTGGCGAGTATGCCGGGCGAAACGATCTATGTCTGGTGGCGATCTCGGGCGTTTATTAAGCATATTGGTAGCATTCAAGGCTTCGAGCATATTGAGACCGCCCAGCGTGAGGGCAAAGGCATTCTACTGTTAAGCGTGCATAGCACCTGCATGGAAATTGGCTCAGGTTTGTTGACAGCGAAAACCCCTATCGGCGCCATTTATCGACCGCATAAAAACCCGGTAATGGAGTACATGGCACTGCGGGTGCGTACGCGCAAATCTGTTTACATGATCAAGAAACGCGAAGTGCGCACAGCGATGCGGTACTTGCGTGAAGGCGGGGCGCTTTGGTATACCGCCGATATGGATATGCGCGGTGAACAAAGCTTGTTCGTTCCGTTTTTTGGAATTCAAACAGCCACTATGACCGCCCCGTTGCGTCTGACTAAAGCCGGCAAAGCGGTGGTTATTCCAATGATGCCCATACGCTTACCCGGTAATCGCTTTCGTCTGGAAATACTTCCGCCATTGGATGATTTCAGTGGCGATGATCAGCGGGACTTACAACAGGTCAATGCGGTATTGGAGCAGATGATCCGGATGGCCCCGGAACAATATTGGTGGATTCACCGGCGCTTTAAAACCCGACCCCCGGGTGAGCCGCCCTTTTATTCCAGTGACTGATCGTTCTGCTCTTTACGCGTTAACTCATAGGCTTTGGTATACTTAAGAAAGGCGTAAAAGGCCGCACTGCGAGCCGCAATAAAGCCCGCCCAACCATTTAAAAACTGTCGTCGCAGTAGGTATTCACGCCAAAAAGCAAACCCAGGATATACCAGTATCCGCAAGCGCAGAAACCGGCGTGAGCTACGCCACTGGGCTTGGCCGCTGGAATAGGCGTTGATTTTCTCAACTTTGCTATGGATATCAGCTTCACCTGTATGCAAAAGCGCTGCCGCCAGCGTCTCCACTCGGCCAGAACACTGCAATGCTGCATGCACCGGTACGCTATTCATTCGAGTTGTTCTACGGTCAAACAGGCGAATCGGGGTAACGGGTTTACTCCATTTATGCTGCCATTGCCATAGCAGCCACTCACGCCGTTGCAAACGGTAAGCGTCAGCGCTTGGTGATTGTTGCCGCCATTGCTGTAGGCGTTCCTGCAGTTCTTGTGACAACCACTCATCCGCATCCAGCAATAAAATCCACTCGTGCTCTGCAAGCTCAATTGCCCGTTGTTTTTGTTCGCTGTAGTTACTGAAAGCTCTGGTTTCAACTCTCGCCTCGTGACTTGTGGCAATGGCAACGCTGCTATCTGTGCTGCCGGAATCGAGCACAAGTATTTCATCTGTCAACGGTAGCTCGTTAAGACTCAAAGAACTTAAACACCGCCTCAGGGTGGTTTCATTATTGAAAGTAGTGATTACCGCACTGAGATGAGGTTTGTTGCTAACAGAAGGCATGTTTTATTCGCGCCGACGGAAGGCGCCCATCCACAGTCCGAGCAACCACCAGCTAACCGAGGACAGGAAAGTACCATAGTGGGAGAAGTGCGAATTAAACGGCAACATCAGTAGCACCAATGCCAGCGCAAATGGCAGCATAGACTGGCGTGAAGCGGCATCCGCCTGCTGCCATAGGCGATACATAATGCGGCTGGCCAAGATTAATCCAAGCAGACCAAGCAAGCCGGTAACTGACAGAACCTCCAGAATTAGGTTGTGCGCATGATAGCCACCAATACCATTAGTGGCCACATGCGGGTCGTCAGCTGCAGCGTAAACCACATAGGCCTCGCGATAGCTATCAATGCCAACGCCAAGCAGTGGGTAGGCTTTAAATATTCGCAGAGAGGTTTCCCAGATAGGTATGCGGTTCGATAAGGCGTAGTCGGTGGTCTGCATATCGCCAGAGCCTAGACCCATGCTGAGCTCAATTCGCTCCTGCACCAGTGGTGAACTCACCCAAGCCAAGCTTAGCAGCAAAATAGCACCGACAATGCTGATTGCGTTGATGCGCAAAAGCGGCCAGTTATTCCGGCGCGCGGCCCAAAACAAAAACACCGGTACGGCTAGGGCGATGATTACCCAACCGGAACGCACCCCGCTAAGAATCACCACAAATACGGTTAGTGGTATGACCAATAGCAGGCCGTAGCCGCCCCAACTACGGCGTACCTGTTCAAATAGAATCGGTGAAAATACAGCAAGGATCATGCCGAGCCGGAAATGTCGCATACCGAAAGGGCCGTTGAGGCGGTCGGCCGTATTCGGGAAACCGAGCAAATCCACCCCGAAAATAAATTGTATCAGGCTGTCGACCACCCAAAAACCCAGCACCAAGGATATTAGTAACATGGCGCGTTCGCGCACCACGCTGAAACGGGACAACCAGGCCATGGCTAAAGCTGCAAAGAAAAAGCGCAGGGACACCAGACTGTGATACCAGGAGCCTGAGGGATTAAAGGCGTCTATTGAGGACACTACCATTGGCAGCCACATACATAAAAACACCAGTAGCAGGGCGCGTGAAGTAGGCCAATGTTTGATAGCGCGCCCATGCCGCCAGAGCAATACCATGCCGGTAATTGCCAACAGGCTAAGCGGGACTTCAGCCGTTCTTGAAAACGGCAGCAGCATGGGATAGGCGGCGATCAGCACAGCTGCCCACCAAGGGTTCTTTTGGTAGCCTGAGGCAATCATCGGCAAAGCTCCGCGTACAGATCAAGGGTGGCAGTATTTGTGGCCGCAAGACTGTAAGCTTGATTACTGCTGATTTCACCGGCTTGGTGCAGTAGTTTCCGACAGATTTCCAGTAGGGCGGCTTCATCACCCGGCTCGACCCGTCCCTGGGGATATAACTCACCCAGTAATTCATGAACACCGCCTCGATCCCAGGCGACTACAGGAGTGCCCACGCTAAGCGCTTCATTAACGGTCCGACCAAAGGCCTCGGCCTTGATGGAAAGGTTTACTACCAGCTCGGCTCGTTGCATTAATTCCGGCATGTCTTCGCGGTTACCGGCATAGTCGAGGCGTTCACTAATTCCCAAATCCAGGGCTAATTCTGAAATTTCATCCAGATAATGTTGTTTACCCGAAGATATTGGGCCGACAATCAGGCCATGCACATTTTCTCCAGCAGCGATCAGTCCGGCGAGCAGGCGGACAAAACATTTATGCCCTTTTAGACGGGTAATTCGGCCCGGTAACAGCAACAATTTGTGTTCACCGATGCTGGGAAACTCACACGCAAATGCTGACAACCACTCAGGTTCTATCTGCTGGTGCCGGAAGCGCAGATGATCAACCCCGGGGGGAATCACCACAACTTTAGATGCATCAGCTTGTGGATAATTCTCGCGAATATAGCGGGCAATACTCTCTGAGACCGCAATAACTCTTTCGCCATAGGTCATTACAGCACTGTATTTGCTAACCGAATAGTGCCCGTGTACGCTGGAAATAAAATGCGGGCGTTGTTGTTGCGGCAGAGCCTGAACAGCCTTCCAGGCAACCCAGGCAGGCAGGCGTGAATGTACATGCACAATGTCGGCAGGGTTGTCGGTTAACCAATTGCTCATGCGCTGGATTAATTTCAAGGTCTGGAGCTTTTTTTTACCGATGGGCCAATGCAGGTGTTCAGCCCCGCTGGCATGCAGTCGTGAACATAAATTCCCGGCTGCAGAAAACACACTAACCCGGTGCCCCTGCTTGCACGCGGCGTCAGTCAACTCCAGCACTACCAGCTCGGAGCCACCCGTTTGCATGGATGCCAGACAATGAACAATATGCAAGGGTTTTATCCTGTTAGTCTAGTTGTTTGAGATTCAGGCGAGGCTATAGTCAGCACCGCAGTAAGGGCAGTGGGCCTTACCATCTGCATCTAGTGGTAAGAATACTCGTGGGTGCGAATCCCAGACTTTCATATTCGGCATGGGACAGCTTAATGGCAGGTCATTGTGGCTGATCTGGTAGGATTGCTGAGTGTTTGCAGGAATCAGGTCCGGGTTGTTAGCATCGGTTGTGTGGGCCACGGTAGTTTCTCCAGTCGATAATCTGTTATTTTAACGCCCACGGACAAGATAAGGGAATAAATCATTCAAACGCCTGACTTAAATTTTATGAGTAACGATAAAGTTATCTTATTACTGGATGACGGGCGTGCAGGCCACCTGCATCAATCGGCAGCATTAGCGGCGTCCTTGATTAAGGCACAGATTAGAACATCAACGGATAATTACAACTCACGCACGCGGATTGAACCGGTTTCGCTGGCTGCAGCCGAGGCACTAATCACATTACCACCGGCGAGCCTGCTTATCGGATGCGGGCGCCGTGCGGCAGCCTGTTCGTTGGCGCTGAAAAAACGGTTTGGATCCAGTGTAAACAGCATACAAATCCTTAATCCTGTGGTTAGTAAACGGGCTCTTGAACACAACTGGGACTGGTTGCTTATCCCCATGCATGATTATCTTCAGGGCCCTAATATTATTAATTTTCTTGGGTCTCTGGTAACAACACCGCCGCCATTAAGCCGGGATAACTCGCGCCTAGTCTTATTGCTTGGTGGAGCTACAGACTACCTGAGCTGGGATGAATCTAGTCTGAATAACTGGTTGGAACAGGCACAGCAGCAAAGTATGCCGGTAACGGTTTGCTGCTCAAGGCGGACGCCGCGAGCGATTGTACGCCGGCTCAGGGCTTGGTCTATGCATGCCTCAGACCACAGCTTGGTAGAAAGCGATGATGCAGACGGCTATCGAAAAGCCCTTGCCTGCGCGGCTGAATTTTGGGTTAGCGGCGATTCTATCAATATGCTGGCTGAAGCCTGCGCCAGTGACCGTCCGGTGAGGGTGCTGGGTGCCGAGTCAGCGCGTGGCAAGCTGCAAGATTATATTCACCAGCTGAATAAGCGGGGTCGCTTCGAGAAAAATTCCGTGCCTATCCGGGAAGCGGAAAGGGTCGCAATTGAACTGATTGAAAGAGGTGCCTTGTTAGGCTTAGAATAAAGCGGTTAAATTAAACTAGTCTTCCCGACCCCTGCGTCGGGACCTCATTACCACTACTCTTCCATCAACGACTGCCAGAGGTTTTTCACTGCGGCCATGGCGGCAATATCTTGCGCACCAAGCGTCTTAGAGCTTAACCGTTGTAAGGTCAGTTGTTGCCGGCTGCGGCTAAGTTGCTGCCAGGCAGTCACTAACTGGCTCATGGTTTCACTCTCAATCAGAGCACATCGGCCAAGTGCCTGGAGTTGTCCGCAAGTGTCGGTTGGCAGCAGTAGTTGCTGGTATTCGGCCGCATTTGCAAGAATGCCATGCTGGGCGATGAACTCAATATCTCCCAAACCTCCAGGCAGCTGTTTCAGCTGTTGATAACAGCTGTTGATATCCGTTTGCGCATACATCTTCTGGCGCATGTTAACCACTTCAAACTTTAATTTAGATGCCTGACGAGCCTTGCTCAGCGTGTGTGTGCGAATCTTGTTGAATTTAGCCCTAAGGGCCTGGTCACCGCATATGGCGCGGGCGCGGCTTAGTGCTTGGTGTTCCCATATCCAGGCTTCCTGATCCTGATAACGGGCAAAAGCATTGATGCTGCTCACCAGGGTTCCGGATTTTCCATTAGGGCGTAAGCGCGAGTCCACGCTGTAAAGCCTGCCTGCCGGGGTTAAGGTGGTAAGCAGGGCAATCAGGCGTTGACCCATACGAATAGCATATTGTTCTGCCCCGAGGGCTTTGCTACCATCGGAAAGCCGGGCTCGCGGATCCGCAGCCGTAGTGTTCCCATTAAGCTGATACAGGAAAACCAAATCCAGATCGGATATATACGACATTTCCCGGGCACCGAGGCTGCCATAGGCAATGACTGTCCAGACTAGCCCTTCGACCACGCCATGGCGTGGTTCGAGAATACCGATGACAGCCTGTAGGCAGGCCTGCAAAATACAGTCAGCCAACTGCGACAGAAAATGCTGCGCCTGTTGGCTGCCAAGCTCGCCGCTGAGTTCGGCTATTGCAATACGCAATTGCTGGCCGCGCTTATATTGATTAAAATTTTCCAGCAGGGTTTCACTGTCTTCACTGTTCTCAGCCAGCCGCTGAAGGCTGGCTTGCATGTCTTTGACGCTGGCGGGTTGATTCACTTTAGGGTCGATTAAATCGTCCAGCAACACCGGGTAACGAATAATTTCCGCCGCTAACCAGCTACTACTTGTAAACAGATGTAACAAGCGGTCGAGGGCATACGGATGTTCTATGAGCAGGGCTAGATAGGCGCTGCGACGACTTACCGCGATGATAAATGAAAGCAAATCTTTCCATACTGGGGCGCTTAGAGGTGATTCTAGGTTGATTGTAAGAACCCGCCCAAGTAATCGCTGAGAGCGTGCCCGCGCACGGGCGCTGAGCGGCAATAATTCTAGCTGTTGTAACCGGTCTGCTAAAGCCTGCAGCTCACCGCTTTCTAGGCAGATACCGGCCTCTTGCCAGTCGGTTTGAATAAGAGCTTGGTAGCGCTGGGCTTGTGAGTTGCCGACTGACTCGCTGCTGAATAAACCATCAAATAACTGCTGTACATGGAGTTGGTGCAACTGGAGTTCATGGATAAGTTTGGACCAGTCGGAAAAGCGCATCGAGGTGGTGAGTGCGTACTGGTCTTCCGGGTTGGAGGGTAAGTGGTGTATTTGCTGATCATGCAAGGCCTGCAAGCGGTTTTCCAGTTGGCGTAAATATTTATAGGCAGATAACAATAAATCAGCGCTTTTAGTTTCCAGTAACTTAAGACCTACCAGCGCGGCAAGAGTAGCCAGAAAACCGGGCTGGCGCAAATCTGGGTTGCGGCCACCACGCAATAACTGGAAGCTCTGGACAAAAAACTCTGCCTCTCGGATGCCGCCGGGTCCGCGCTTGAGGTCAATACCCAGCGTGCTTTTTTGACCAATTTTTACGGCATCTAAGCCAATCATCTGATGCATTTCCCGCAAGGATTCAATCGCCCCATAATCGAGATAACGTCGATATATAAAAGGTCGCAGTTGTTCCAATAAATCGTTGCCGCTAGCAATATTTCCAGCTACCGGACGGGCTTTGATCAGTGCGTAACGCTCCCAGTCGCGACCTTCGGTTTGGTAATATTGCTCCAAAGCCCCGCTGGAGGGCACCAACAGGCCGGACTGCCCGTGCGGGCGCAAACGGGTATCGACACGAAAAACGAAACCTTCTGCTTGAATGGAGGACAGGCACTTAATTAAGCGTTGTGCGAGCCGGTTAAAAAACTGTTCGTTGCTTATCCTGCCCTGCCCCAGATTATTGCCAGCAGTTTTTCCATGCCCGGTATGGAAAAATATTAAATCAATATCTGATGAAAAATTAAGCTCGCGGCCACCCAGCTTACCCATTGCCAGAACCACAAAATGGGCCTGGTCGCTCTGTTCGTTAACAGGTTGGCCATGCTGTATTAAAAGTTGTTGTTGGATATTATCGAGAGCAAATTGCACGCATATTTCAGCCAGCACGCTGAGGTTTAGCAGGGTTTCTTCCAGGCCGGATTCTTCAATACAGTCGCGCCAGATAATTTGTAGCATTTGGCGGTTGCGAAAAACCCGTAAACCCGTATCGAGGTCGGTATCGCTTACTAAGTGTTCGAGTTCATCTTTTTGAGCAGGTGTTTGAGTTTTCAGTTGCGGCCATAACTCGTTTAGCCAGTGAGGATGTTTAGCCAGTTTTTCCGCAGCCCACGGCGATGCTTTAAACAACCTTATCAGCGCGGCCTCAGGGAAAGAGTCAGCCGTAAATCCGTTGTAATTTTTCCACTGATACGCCAGTCGTTCAAGGTGGTTATTAAAGGATGCAGCCATCCACATAGTATATCTTGAACACTGCAAAGCCATATAATTTGTTCTTGCGTTCAGCAGATATGCGCTGACAGTGCAGGTGATATAATCACCCGCAGGATTCCTATCAAGTTACGCCATGCATATTTTATATAACCTCGCAATTTATCTACTCACTCCTGTGTTGTTGTTGCACCTGCTCTGGCGTGGCTTGCGGGATCAAGATTATTGGCATCGCTGGAGTGAACGATTTGGGTTTTTTCAGCCACCGCTCGCTAAAAACGGGATTGTTGTACATGCAGTGTCGGTAGGTGAGGTCAATGCGGCAATACCCCTGATTCGCGGATTGCAGACCCGTTGGCCGGAAATTCCCATTGTGGTTACCGGTTTTACCCCAACAGGTTCTGCTCGGATACAAGAGGTTCTGGGTGACTCAGTATTCCATATTTATGCACCGTTGGATCTGCCGGGCGCAGTTAGGCGATTTTACGCGCGGGTTCAGCCGCGCATGCTGATAATAATGGAAACTGAAATCTGGCCCAACCTTTACCGTAAAGCAGCGAAGTTGAATATACCTGTGGTTATCGCCAACGCCAGAGTTTCTGAAAAATCCTTGAAAGGTTATCAAATGCTCCCGCGTTTAGCAGAAGAAGTGCTAGGTTCGGTTGCCTGGGTTGCAGCGCAGACAGAAACAGATGCGGCGCGACTGATCCAATGCGGTACGCCAGCATCACGGGTGGATGTCACCGGTAGTCTCAAGTTTGATATCCGGGTGCCGGCTAGCCTGCTAGAAGAAGGTGAAATTATTCGCCTGGGCTGGGGTTTTTCCCGCCCGGTATTGTTGGCAGCTAGCACCCATGAGGGTGATGATGAACCAGTTCTGGATGCTTTTGTTGAAGTGCTGAAAAGTCATCCAGATGCTTTGCTTGTCCTGGTTCCAAGGCATCCGGAGCGTTTCGGGCGTGCCGCTCAACTGGCTAAAGCCCATGGTTTGTCGATCCAGTTGCGCAGTGAAACCGAAGTTTGCGAAGCCCGGTCCAATTGTTTTGTGGTTGATGCCATGGGCGAACTATTGCGCTACTGTGCGGCCGCTGATGTTGCCTTTGTTGGTGGTTCTTTTGCCCCGCTGGGCGGCCATAATGTCCTTGAGCCTGCCGCTCTGGGCAAGCCTGTATTATTTGGGCCGCATATGTTTAATTTCGCCGAAATTAGCGCGCGGCTGGTACAGCGCGGCGCGGCAATGGAAGTAGCGGATGCTGAGCAACTTGCCGCAGCCGTATCTACATTATTCTCCGACCCCAACCGCTGTGATCTGATGGGTCGGGCGGGCTTACGCCTAGTCAGCGAAGGCCGCGGAGCGCTGGTTCGCACTCTCGATCAGATCGAAAAAATCCTGTAGCCCGATAATTATTACTTAAGAATTATCTTCCGGTAACAACTCGGTTTCGGCTGTTTGCAGCAGAGTATTCACGGTTTCCAAATCACCCCGGTTTAAGATTCCGGTGGCCTGACGCAAGGCCAGGTGGGCGAGAATATAAGTATGTCGTGCGGTTGAATAGTTCTGCGCAGAACGCCAGTAAGACTGTTCGGCAATCAATACATCTACTATGGTTCGTGTGCCGACCTCAAAACCTGCCTGGGTTGCTTCAAGTGAGCTTTTTGCTGAAATCAGAGCCTGCTTGAGCGCCTGAACTTCTTCAATACCGGCTTCAATAGCATTATAGGAATTTTTAGTTTGGCGAATGACTGCGCGTTGCTCTGCTTCAAGGTCGTCTAGGGCCGCATTGTGAAAATAGCTTGCCTGGCGGGTTAATGAACTGGTACGGCCACCCTGAAAAATCGGTATTTCCAGGCGTAAGCCATAGTTAAGGCTATTGCTTTCAAGTTCTACCAGATCAATACCACCGGGGCTGAAAACCTGAAAGTTATTATTGATGCTGTTGTTATAACTGGCACTTAAACCAAGGGTAGGATAGTGTCCGGCGCGCTGCGAGCTGATGGTTTCTCTAGTGATATTGGTGGCAATTCGCCGGGCATTGACACTAGGGCTGTACTCTAATGCCATTTCAGCCCATTCCTGAGGGTTGGCTGGTTGTGGGCGTTCTAAAGGTAGGTTTTCGGTCAGGCTGCTATAGTCTTCAAACTCAATGCCAGTGCGTTCGGTGAGGCCCTCTTCGGCATCCAGTTTTGCATTAACCGCACGAATCACAGTGGCTCGCGCCTGGTCATAACTGGCCTGTGCATTGTGCACATCAGTGACCGCGGTTAGGCCTACTTCATAGCGCTGTTGCGCCTGTTCAAGCTGGCGTTTTAAGGCTTTTTCCTGTGCTTTTGAAAACTTTACCGCATCACGCGTATTCAGCAAAGTAAAGTAGCGTGTTGCCACATCTAGCAAAAACAGCTGATAACCGGCTTCATAAGTAGCCTCGGCCTGATCCATCTGTTCACGGGCAATTGCATATTGCTTGTAGCGACTCCAGTCAAAAACGGTCTGTTGAAGACCTACACTGTAATTTTCGGAGTCAATATCGTTATCTGATACTTGATTGCCGGCGATATCGGCAGTCGAGCTGCCGCGAGACATGCTGGCAGAGCCGGAAATATTGGGCAGTAAGGCAGACAGAGCTTGTTTGCGGTTCTCACCGGTGGCATCACGGCGCCAGGCCTGAGCTTTAAGGCTGGGGTCATTTTTAATCGCCATATCGACCACGCCGATCAGATCAACCGCCGATGCCGAGCTTAGCGCAAATATCCCGGATAATAGCAGGGCACTGCTTAGTACTTTGATTTTCATAGTCCGCTTTGTCCTTGCCTGGATAGTCTTTCGCCAGGTTGTTTAATTGTTAGTTTAGAATTGAAATTGGGTTGCCTTTTCGGCGTTTACTAGTAGAGGTAGGTCGGTTTCAAACAAGCTGGTATTTTCCCAGTCCGATATATTCAGGCGCTTGAGCAAACGAACTTCCATTGCTGGTGAATTACCGCTGATAATAAACAATCTGCCGCCCGGGTTTACCCACTCCATAAATACCTTTGGAATTTCGCGTACGCCGCCAGTAACAACCACGACATCATGGGCTTGTTCCGGCATCCAGCCATTCAGGGCGTCGCCGGTAAAGCACTCAATGTTATTAATTTTTTTGCTTTTCAGGGTTTTGCAGGCCTGGAGGGATAACTCTGGGTGAATATCAACGCTGCATACTGCCTTTCCCAGCCTGGCAAGGCAGGCACTTAAAAAGCCGCTGCCAGTGCCGATTTCGAGAACAGTCTCATCCGTTTGCAGGTCAATGGCCTGCAGCAACCGGCCTTCGATAACAGGGTGCATCATTTGTTGACCATGATCCAAAGGTATCGCCATATCAGCATAGGCCAGCTTACGGTAGCGGGCAGGCGCAAAGTCTTCCCGTTGAATTGAATCCAGTGTTTCCAGAACCCGATGGTCGATGACATCCCAGGGCCGGATTTGCTGCTTGACCATGTTATTTCTGGCCTGTTCAAAGTTCATGTTCATACTAAGTTTTTCCTGTGTTCTGGTGTAGGTCATTGCCTATCAGTGTATAAGGTCAATTATACGCCCTGTACTGGACAAGCTGGAAATCTGTTTTGCTTGCTTTAAGGCAGTTTTTTCTACTTTTTAACACAAATAGCGGTTTAATCCGGGCTATCATAGTCTACACTGGTGCAGAGTGCGGGTTTTCAACGGCTGAAAAAAGTGCCATTAGTCACAGCTATGCATAACTGATAGCATTTACTCATCTTGACCAAGTGCCGGTATTGGTTCCGATTTACAAAGTAACAGACATAAAATAACGAAAATGATTCCAAAAGTTTCATATCAATTGCAAGAAAATGTCTGATCTTCCGGTCATGACAGATGAAGAGCGTAATCGCCGCTTCGAAATATTGGCCCGCGAATACGGTACCGATCTTTATCGTTACGGGTTGTGGCTTTGCCACAATGATGCTTTGGCTAAGGATCTGGTTCAAGAAACCTTTTTGCGTGCATGGAAGGCTCTGCATACGCTCAAAGAACAAGCTGCGGTTAAAGGTTGGCTGATTACTATTTTGCGGCGTGAATTTATGCGCACTTTTGAACGAAAAGTGCCCAAATTCACGGATCTGGATTCGGTAGTCATTGAAGAGACTCGCGACTTAAAGCCTGAAGAGCAGGCAGAGCGCAAATTACTTCAAGAAGGCATGTTGCGCCTGCCACCAAGATACCGTGAACCCCTGTTATTGCAAGTGGTTATGGGTTATAGCTGTGAAGAAATTGCACAGCAGTTGGGTTTAAGCAAAAGTGCGGTGATGACGCAGTTGTTCAGGGCTCGGGAAAAACTGAAAATAATGCTACATAAGGATGGCATAAGCGGAAATATACATGAACTTTTCTAATTTTAAACAATGGCTGGGTGCTGATCCCTATGCGCGTGAGTCTGAAACAATACAAGCCGGTAAAAGCGACCCTTCGTCCGCGGCCGCCGCGCGTGAGGCCGAAGGCTTTGAACACAAGCTGGAAAGTGCTATACGGGTGGAAGCGCCTGAGGATTTGCTGGCTAGCATTCTTGCCTTTACTAAAACTGAAACTGAAAAGGTTGCCAAGCCGGTAATCGAAGCGCGTGGCCGGTGGATTCTAGCGCTGGCAGCCAGTGCATTTATGGCAGTGGGCGCCGCGTCCGTACTGCTCTGGTACCAACAACATCGCTACAGCAGCGTAGAAGACTATGTGTATAAACATATGCGCTATGATGGAGAACATGTATTGGCGCAGGCAGACCTACAGGGCGGGGTAACAAGAACACAGGTTAATCAGGTGTTGCAGCCATTTTCGGCGACGGTTAGTGGGGATTTATTGGCAAGCATTAAATTTATAAAAACCTGCCCAACCCCGAATGGAAAAGGTGCGCACTTCTCAATATCTACAGCTCACGGCCCGATGACGGTAATATTTATGCCACAAACACCGGCTGTCGGAGTAACTCAATTTACAATTGAGAATCAACGGGTACATGTGGTGCCACTAGAACAAGGTTCCATCGCTATTGTTGGCAATAATGATCAACAAATAAACGCGGTTACCCACTTGCTGGAGTCGGGTATTCAAGTTAAGCGCGTGGATATCTGATTCAGGTCGCTCATAACACTATCCCAATCTCCAGATAGCGGTACTAATGCCACTCCCTGATGGTGGTGCTGATCTGGTATCGTATAGCCTACTGTTATTAAAAATTCTGGAGTATGGCGATGTCTCGCTGGGTTAAGTGGGGTTTACCCCTGTTACTGTTGTTTTTGCTGATGTTGGCTGGTATGTTTTATCTGAATCATGAGCCGGCGGTATTCGATGTTAATGAAAACGCCAGAGCCAGTCTTCAGGCTGAGCAAAAAATGGTGACCGGCTTCACCACCGGCGCCACTATGCTGAAAGTTGGCGACATCTTGCTGAACAAACGCGGTGGTTACCTTAGCAATGATAAATTGCCACCCTGGGTATTTCTTGATAATGTACCCAACTGGGAGTTTGGCGTGTTAACCCAAATGCGTGATATGGCGCGTTCTATGCGCAATGATATATCCCGTTCTCAGACCCAGTCGACTGAAGACAAAGACCTAGCCGTGTTGGATGCACAGCTACATTTTGATCATGCCTCCTGGGCGTTGCCACGCACCGAAAAAGAATATCAAAAGGCGCTGGGCGGGATGCAGCGGTACTTGCAACGCTTGTCGGATCCGCAACAACAAAATGCCCAATTTTTCGCCCGCGCTGATAATTTGCGCGACTGGCTCAGTTATGTAGAAAAACGCCTTGGCAGTGTTTCCCAACGGTTATCCGCCAGTGTCGGCCAGCAACGAGTCAACACCGACCTCAGTGGCGACCCCAATGCAACTCAGTCAACCACAGCGGCGCAAGATATTAGTGTGAAGACTTCTTGGTTTGAAATTGATGATGTGTTTTATGAATCTCGTGGCACCACCTGGGCATTAATTCACTTTATGAAAGCCATGGAAGTTGATTTTTTTGAAGTGCTGAAAAAGAAAAATGCAGTCACCAGTTTTCGTCAAATTATTCGCGAACTGGAGGCAACCCAGACGCCGCTGGGTAGCCCAATGGTATTGAATGGCAGCCCTTTTGGCCTATTTTCCAATCACTCACTTGTGATGGCAAATTATATTTCCCGTGCGAACGCCGCGATTATTGATTTGCGTATCTTGCTGGAACAGGGTTGATGCGCTTGGTGTTGGTCGCTATCAGTGTGTTTGTTTTAAGCGCCTGTGCCAGTGATTCCGACACCATTGAGGATAAGCGTATGGGGCAGACATTAGTCTGCCATAAGCAAAAAAAGACAATGTCGGTATCCAATGCGGATTACCACCGGCATTTAGACCACGGCGATAGCGCCGGTCCCTGCGCCTACGGACAATAACCAAGTTGCGGAATATACATGGCTGACCTCTGTATCCTTTCCCGACCGCTGAGTTATACCGCTAAACTTGAGTCGCGTACACCGGTCGATATAAGCCTGGTGGTAATCCACTGTACCGAGTTGCCGGACTTGGTGATGGCCAGACAATACGCTGAACAAATTCATTATCCTACGAGTGGCACAGGTAATTCAGGACATTTTTATATTGATCGCGATGGCAGTATAGAACAGTGGGTTGAGCCCTTGCAGGTTGCTCACCATGTTGCCGATATGAACCAAAACAGCATCGGTATCGAGCTGGTGAATCGTGGGCGCTACCCGCACTGGTTCAACAGCAATCACCAGCAAGCCGAAGAAAAGTACCCGCAGGAACAAATCAGCTCACTCATTACCCTGCTTGATAAGTTAACTAATGAATTTCCGAACCTGAAAGCAGTCGCCGGACATCAGGATTTCGACACTAGGATGATTGCTGCAGCAGATAAAC
This sequence comes from Lysobacterales bacterium, assembly GCA_021648125.1. Taxonomy (GTDB): domain Bacteria; phylum Pseudomonadota; class Gammaproteobacteria; order Xanthomonadales; family SZUA-36; genus SZUA-51. Next base: position 10,667 of record JAKITK010000026.1, on the reverse strand, counting down.
CCGAAATATTAGTGCCACGAAAAATTGATCCCGGCCCACAGTTCCCTTGGGATGTGGTGTTGGCAAAAGTGCAGCTGCAGCGTAGTGGCCAGCAATGAATAAATTAAAACAGCACTGGGAAGGTCGCTACCAGGGTACACAGGCGGATAAATTGACCTGGTATCAGTCACGACCTAAGCAATCGCTGCGCTGGATTCAGGCAAACTGTAAGCCGGAACAAGCATTGATTGATGTCGGAGCTGGCGCTTCTACACTGGTGGATCATTTGCTGTCTGATGTATGCTGGTTCAGCTTGGCTGAAAGGGTAGCTTAATCGATGGTAAATAACCCCTAAGCGAGCCGACCAAAATTTAGCGGCGGCTCTGAGCAAGGCCTTATGCATAAACACACTAATCCCAGCAAGCAGGAAAAGGACATAAGTTTTGAATAAACAACAATTAGCCGCGAAAATTTGGGCATCCGCTAACAAAATGCGGTCAAAAATTGAAGCCAACGAATACAAAGACTACATCTTGGGTTTCATTTTTTATAAATACTTATCTGATCAAGAAGTTGAGTTTGCTAAAAACCAAGGCATGTCAGAAAAAGAAATCGCCGCATTAAGTGAAAACGATGCCGACACGGTTAAATACATTAAAAAAGAACTGGGTTATTTCATTGCCTATGATGACCTGTTTTCAACGTGGCTAAATGCAGGCAGCGACTTTGATGTCTCCGATGTTCGCGATGCTCTATCTGCTTTTGCCCGTTTAATACACCCTAACCACAAAAAACTCTTCGACGGTGTTTTTGACACCCTGCAAACGGGTTTAAGTAAATTAGGTGAAAATGCGGCCAAACAAACCAAAGCCATTAGCGACCTGTTGCAACTCATTAAAGACATCCCCATGGACGGCAAGCAAGGCTATGATGTGCTGGGTTATATCTACGAATATCTCATCGAAAAGTTTGCCGCCAATGCCGGTAAAAAAGCAGGCGAATTCTATACGCCGCACGAAGTATCATTATTAATGTCAGAAATTGTCGCACACCATCTAAAAGATAGAGAAAATATAGAAATTTACGATCCCACCAGCGGCTCGGGTTCGTTGCTTATCAACATAGGTAGCAGTGTTGCCAAGCATGTGAATGATAAAAACAACATAAAATACTACGCCCAAGAACTCAAAGCCAACACCTACAACCTCACCCGCATGAACTTGGTGATGCGCGGCATATTGCCCAACAATATAGTCACCCGAAACGGCGACACCCTGGAAGACGATTGGCCATACTTTGACGAGAATGACCCAATGGGTTCCTACAACCCACTGTATGTAGATGCCGTGGTCTCCAACCCGCCGTATTCGCAACAATGGGACCCTGAGCATAAAGAAAACGACCCCCGTTATGCGCGTTTTGGTTTAGCCCCCAAAACCAAAGCCGACTATGCCTTTTTACTGCATGATCTGTATCACCTCAAGCCCGATGGTATCATGACCATTGTACTGCCCCACGGCGTGTTATTTAGGGGGGGTGAAGAAGGCAAGATTCGTAAACAACTGATCGAACAAAACCATATAGAGACCATTATCGGTTTGCCTGCCAACATTTTCTTTGGCACGGGCATTCCAACCACCATTTTAGTGTTAAGGCAAAAGCGAACCAATACCGATGTGCTGATTATTGACGCCTCAAAACACTTTTTAAAAGTCGGCAAAAACAACAAACTGCAAGCCTCAGACATTAAACGCATCGCCGACACCGTTATTAACCGCGAAACCCACCCTAAATACGCCAAAGTGGTGAGCAAACAGACTATTCGGGATAATGACTACAACCTCAATATACCAAGGTATGTTGATGCCTCAATTGAAGCCGAGAGCTGGGACTTACATGCCACTATGCTCGGCGGAATTCCAGAAAAAGAGATCAACCAACTCGATGGCTATTGGCAAGCCTTTCCTGACTTGCGTAACACCTTATTTACGAAAACCTCTAGCGATTATTCACAATTAAAAATAGCCGCAGACGCGTTAAACAAAACGATTAAGCAGCACCCGCAAGTTAAGGCATTTACTCAAGACTTTTTAACGGCCTTTACAGGTTTTGACGACTACCTAAAAAAAGAACTCATCACGCCCTTTATGGATAGAGCGGATCAGCAAGGGCAAAGCCTTAACTCAAAAATAAACATCGCCCAACAAGAAGCCGTGCTTAGCACCGAGCTGTTTACACGCTTAAAACCCATTGCCTTAATCGACAAATACCAAGCGTATCAACTGTTAGATAATAGCTGGCAAACCATCGCCACCGATTGTGAAATGCTCCAAAGTGAAGGCTTTGCGGTCAGTAAACAGGTTGACCCGCGCATGGTCAGCAAAAAAGTCAAAGGCAAAGATGCCGAAGTACAAGACGGCTGGATGGGACATATACTGCCGTTTAATTTAGTGCAACGCACTTACCTCAATGATGAACTGCACGCACTCAAGCAACAAGAAAATCGCCTCGCTGAAATCAGTGCCGAATTTGAAACCCTATTAGAATCGCTCTCTGAAGAAGAAAAAGAAGCCGACACCATTAAAGAAAGCAACGACGGTTTTGTTAATGCCGTCGTAATTAAAGCCGCCAAGAAATTCAAGGCCGAAATAAAAACCAACGGCGCATTTGGGAACGCAGACCAAGAAAGCTATGAAGCCAAAATTCTAAACGTCGATGCCTTGATTAGCGAAGAGAAAAAATTTAAAAAATCCCTCAAAGCCGATAGTGAAGCACTGCACCTGCAAACCAAAACCACCATCGAAAACTTAAGCGATGAGCAAGTGCATGAACTGCTAGAACTTAAATGGATTAGCCCACTGCTTGCCGAACTAAACAAACTGCCCGATGACCTCATCAACCAACTCACCCGCCAAGTGCAACACCTAGCCGACAAATACGCCACCACCTATGGCGACATTGCCAACGACATTCAAGAGAGTGAAAAAGAGCTGGCAAGCTTGATTGACGCGCTAGAGGGTAACGCCTTTGATAAGCAGGCACTGGCTGAATTTAAGTTAATGCTGAATGCTGAGTTATGAATGATGAATGAAAAAGACAAAACACTCAGAACTGAACATTCATCATTCAGCACTAATAATTCATCACTCAAAGTACCTGCGATTCGGTTTAAGGGGTTTAGTGGGGCGTGGGAAGAAAGAACTCTAGGTGAAGTCGGTGAACTTAAAAATGGAATGAATTTCAGTAAAGAAGCAATGGGGCACGGTTACCCTTTTGTAAATTTACAAGATGTGTTTGGAAAAAATGTAGTTAGTAATAATGGTTTAGGTTTTGCTGTGAGCACTGCAACCCAAAGAAAGGATTATAGCCTTCAAAAAGGAGATGTTCTTTTTATCCGCTCTTCAGTCAAGCCTGAGGGTGTTGGAGAAGCAGCAGTAATTTACAAAAACTTTGAAAATACAACATATTCCGGATTTATTATCCGATTCAGGCCTAAGTTAGAAATGGCTGTAAATTTTAGTCGCTTTATTTATTCTATTACCTATATTAGAAAACAAATTCTTGCAAGTGCAACTAGTTCTGCTAATACAAATATCAACCAAGAATCATTACAAAAAATTCAATTAGCATTACCCGAATTTTTCGAACAAACCAAAATCGGCAACTATTTCCAACAGCTCGATACCCTTATTTCCCAGCATCAGCAAAAGCATGACAAGCTGTTAAACCTTAAAAAATCCCTGCTCGAAAAGATGTTCCCCAAGCAGGGAAAAGACGAACCTGAAATTCGTTTTAAGGGCTTTAGTGGGGCGTGGGAAGAGAAGGAGTTTAGTGACACTTTTGCAAACATACCTAACAACACTCTCTCTAGGGCTGAATTAAACTACGACTTCGGATTATCCAAGAATGTGCATTATGGGGATGTTTTGATTAAATTTGGCGAAGTACTAGATATAAAAAAAGAAATAATACCATTTATTACGAATAACAATTTCACCCATAAATTGAAATCTACAAAGTTGCACGATGGTGATGTAATTATTGCAGATGCCGCAGAAGATAAAACAGTTGGCAAGTGTACTGAGTTAGTAAATATTGGAGAAGAAATTATTTTTTCAGGACTGCATACAATTGCGGTTAGACCTGTGCTGCCTTTTTCATCGAAATATCTCGGCTATTATATGAATTCGTTTGCATACCATGATCAACTTTTGTTTTTAATGCAGGGTACAAAGGTACTTTCAATATCTAAATCGGCAATACAAAATACATCTATTAACTTTCCAAATTGTACCAAAGAACAAACAAAAATCGGCAAACTCTTCAAAACCCTCGACACCCTCCTAACCCAACACCAAAGCCAGCTCAAAAAACTCAAACAGATCAAACAAGCTTGCTTGGCTAAGATGTTTGTGTGAGAAGTGATTGATGATGAATGATAAAAAAAATAACCCACTGATCATCTACCAAACCGAAGATGGCACCGTCAAAATTGAAACACATTTTGAGAATGAGACTATTTGGTTATCTACTGAACACATAGCAGAACTGTTTCAGCGAGATAGAACGGTCATCACAAAGCATATTCGCAATATTTTTAATGAGGGCGAACTCACTGAAGAAGTGGTATGTGCAAATTTTGCACATACCACTCAGCACGGTGCAATCGAAGGAAAAATTCAAACGAAGAGTGTAAAATATTACAGTCTTGATGTGATTATTTCGGTGGGTTACCGAGTGAAATCTCACCGAGGGGTGCATTTTAGAAAATGGGCAACAGCACTTATCAAAGAGTATTTGATAAATGACTAAAAAAGAATCACTAAGGGTATTTGATGACAGCAGTATTCGTTCATTATGGGATGATGAGCAAGAAGAGTGGTTTTTTTCTATTGTAGATGTTGTTGCTGTTTTAACCGATAGCGTCAACCCAACGGCCTATTGGCGTAAGCTTAAAGAGCGTTTGAAAAAAGAGGGAAACCAAAGCGTGACAAATTGTCACGCTTTGAAAATGCGCGCTAAAGACGGCAAGATGCGAAAAACAGATTGTGTCTCGTTCCAACGCTCCTGCGTGGGAATGCATACAGAGTAAAATAAATGACATTTAAAACCGAAGCCGAATTTGAAACAGCCTTAGTCAATGAGCTAAAAAACAAAGGCTGGGAGCAGGAAGTTATACTGTATCCCAGTGAAACCAATTTGTTGAACAACTGGGCGAGGATTTTATTTGAAAACAACCGCGATATTGATCGCCTCAACGATGTACCACTCACCAACAGCGAAATGCAGCAAATTATCGAGCAAATTCGCGATTTAAAAACCCCGCTTAAACTCAATAGTTTTATCAATGGCAAAACCGTCGCCATTACCCGCGATAACCCCGATGATGCTTTGCACTTAGGTAAAGAAGTCAGTCTTAAAATCTACGACCGCCAAGAAATCGCCGCAGGGCAAAGCCGTTACCAAATTGTGCAGCAACCGCAGTTTGCTAAAAAATCAAAAATATTACATGACCGCCGTGGTGATGTAATGTTGCTGATTAACGGCATGCCCGTAATCCACATAGAGCTCAAGCGCAGTGGTGTGCCAGTGAGCCAGGCGTATAAGCAAATAGAAAAATATTCGGCTGAGGGTGTTTTTAGTGGCTTGTTTTCACTGGTGCAGATATTTGTGGCGATGGAGCCAAGCGAAACCCGCTATTTTGCCAACCCGGGTATAGATGGAAAATTCAATAAAGATTTTTATTTTAACTGGGCAGACTTTAATAACGAGCCGATTAATGACTGGAAAGGCATCGCCTCGACCTTGTTGTCTATCCCTATGGCGCATCAGTTAATTGGTTTTTATACCGTGGCTGATGAGACCGACGGGGTGCTGAAAGTGCTGCGTAGCTACCAGTATTATGCGGCCAATGCCATCTCCGATAAGGTCTCTAAAACCAACTGGGCAGACAATACGCGTTTAGGCGGTTATGTGTGGCATACCACAGGCTCGGGTAAAACCATGACCAGCTTTAAATCCGCCCAGTTGATTAGCCATTCTAAAGATGCCGATAAAGTTATTTTCTTAATGGATAGAATCGAGCTGGGGGTGCAGTCTTTACGCGAGTATCAAGGCTTTGCCAGTGACAACGAATCGGTGCAAGCCACCGAGAATACCGGCGTATTGATTACCAAACTTAAAAGTGACGACCCTGCCAACACCTTAATTGTTAGCTCGATTCAAAAAATGAGCAATATCAATGAAGAAGTCAATGCTGAAGGGGTGAGTTTACAAAGCCATGACATTGAGCTGATTAATAGCAAGCGAATTGTATTTATTGTCGATGAAGCCCATCGTTCCACCTTTGGCGATATGCTGATAACCATCAAAAAAACTTTCCCCTCGGCGATATTTTTTGGCTTTACCGGCACACCGATTCAAGCAGAAAACCAAAAGAAATACAACACCACATCAACAGTATTTGGCGATGAACTACATCGCTACAGTATCGCTGATGGTATCCGTGATAAAAATGTATTGGGTTTTGATCCGTATAAGGTACTGACCTATAAAGACAAAGATTTACGCATTGCGGTGGCGCTGGAAAAGGCCAAGGCGGCATCGACCAGCGAAGCCTTAGCTGACCCCAAGAAAAAACAAGTATTTAATCACTATATGCGCAAAGTGAAGATGGCGGGGCATACCGATGATAACGGCAAATACATAAAAGGCATTGAAGATGAATTGCCTAGATCGCAATACACCCGCACGGCGCATCAAAAAAAGGTGGTAGAGGATATTGTTGATAACTGGATCACACTCAGTCAAAACAATAAATTTCACGCACTATTTGCGACCAGCAGTATTTTCGAGGCGATTGATTATTATCGCCGATTAAAAAAGGCCAAGCCTGAATTAAAAATCACCGCCTTGTTTGACCCCAATATTGATAACCTGGGTGGTCAAGGGCGCGGTATCTTGTTCAAGCAAGACGGTTTGGTGGAAATTATTGAAGATTACAACCTACGCTATGAGCAAGACTTTACACTGGCAAACCACGGAAAATTTAAAAAAGACATCGCAGCAAGGCTTGCCCACAAAAAACCGTATTTAAGGATAGAGCATACACCAGCGCAACAAATTGACCTGTTGATTGTGGTCGATCAAATGCTAACGGGATTTGACTCAAAGTGGTTGAATACGCTGTATCTGGATAAGGTACTTAAGTTTGAAAATGTCATACAAGCCTTTTCGCGCACCAACCGTCTCTACGGCGAAAATGAAAAACCCTTTGGCACTATACGATACTACCGCAAGCCGCACAGCATGGAGCGTAATATTCAAGATGCAGTTAAGCTGTATTCGGGTGACAAGCCCATAGGGCTTTTTGTTGAAAAGCTTGAAAGTAACCTAGAGCAATTAAATGTGGTTTATGATGAAATCGTTGAATTATTCGATAATTCCGGTGTTGCCAACTTTGAAAAACTACCGGATGATGTTGCTGTGCGCGGGCAATTTGCCAAGTTGTTTAAGGAATTTAACGGGCATTTAGAGGCGGCTAAAATTCAAGGATTTACATGGGACAAACCAACTTATACTTTTGGCAAAGGCAATACCAAACCAGAGGTAACATTACAGCTTGATGAAAACACTTATTTGACACTGGTATTGCGTTACAAAGAACTATCAAGTGGTGATGGCGAAAGTGAAGGTGGGAATGATGTGCCCTTTGAGATTGACGGCTACCTTACCGAAATTGATACGGATGTGATCGATGCCGATTATATGAATACGCGCTTTGATAAATACCTTAAAGCGCTCAAGCAAGAAGGTGTAGATAGCGAACAAATTCAAAATAATGTGGACGAACTGCATAAATCTTTTGCCACACTCACACAGGAAGAACAAAAATACGCCAATATTTTCCTCAATGATGTGCAACGCGGTAATATGATACGAGAAGAAGGCAAAACCTTTAGAGACTACATAACTGAATATCAGTTTTCCGCTAAAAATTCGCAAATCTCAGCACTAGCTCAACAGTTTGGCGTGAATAAATCCGAGTTCAATGAAAAGCTAAACAAGCTTATGAGTACTGGGGTGACAGCAAACAATATTAATGAATTTGGCCGCTTTGATGATTTGAAAAACGGCGTTGATAAAGCGCAGGCAAAAGCTTATTTTGAAAAACTCCAAGGTGAAAACCTTTCAGTATTCATGATCAATATAAAAACAGATAAATTACTACAGGATTTTATTATCAGCGGCGGATTTGCTTTATAGGCTATCAATTGAACCCCGGCCTTCGCCGGGGTGACAAGCTTGGAGTTAACAGGACAGTACTGGAAAAATTACCATTTATTTGGCGTGATATGCTGATGCCTAAACGGTGCTTGGCCTGCATATCACTCAGAATAATAAAACAAGCGATTAGAAGACGCAGCACCCTCGAACCTTTAAACTAGAGCACTATGAGTACACAAAAAGAAATTAACAAAGCCATTCGACATTTAATGAACTGGTCTGAGCGACCCGAATGGGCGGCTGATAAAATTGCTGTATTTGAGCGCAATGTGGAAACCGCAGCAGAGCGCATGGAAATGCCGACTGATTTGCTTTTGCAAACACTACAGGATGCGGGTGTGTTTGAAATTTTAATGCTTTTTTGCTTTGAGGACCTGGCCACCTATCACTCCAGTACCGATGGCAAAAACTTAATTAATGATTTCCTCAAACGCAGAGGCTGGCGCGAGAGCGTGCATGGTAGGCGTTATCTGCGCCAGCTAGGTGACGCAATACTTTCTTTGTATGAGGTTCAGGCGGTTAAACCCGGGCGTTACTGTGATGTTGTTGACCTAGTGCGCGGCGGCAAGCCAGTACGCGTATATGAAGTTGTCGGAACGCAACATATGGCACGCTGGGATCGTCTTGGTGCGAGGGTATTGCCCGGCAACGGCAAGGCTATGTTTTCAGGTTCTATTTTACCGTTTTCAGCCGAAGCTAGCGAGGTATTACTGAGTATTCTTAGTGATACCAGGACCACAACCCGTGAGGCAATCAGTAGACTGGATGTGGAAGTTGACTTAAAAGCAGCAATTACTGCCACCAACGAAAGTAATTTCCTCGCATACGCTGTCCCGGCTTTTTCACTGGTGTGGATGACAGAGGTGGTCAAACAACTTGAGACACCCTTTCCGGAAATTCGCAATCGGGATGGCGATGCCTTGATTTTTGCCGAAACGCAGTTCAAATTTGATCCACAGCAGCAAGCAAAAATTATCACCCTACTGGATGCTGCGGATGACTGGGAACGACACAATGACCAGGATTTGCATTGGGACTGGTTGCCTGAGGGCAAGGCAGAGGCAGGCATTATCCATGGTTTTGTTGATTTAAAAGGGAGTATGCTGTCGCTTTCAAGCAATTCCAATAGCCGTTATGAAAAAGGTTCGACGCTATTGGCAGAGTTATTAAATGGCCTGATTGAACCACCATTAACCAGCATAGAATCTCCCGAGCAATTGATGGAGAAACGGACGCAGGCGGGGGAATCCTCAGCACCCACTGATCTCGACCTTAGTCCAGAGCAAATGGCTGAGGTGATGGCTGGCTATTTAGACCAGCACTACCGGCAGACACTTGAGGAAAGCATCCCGGCGCTTGGGGATAAAACACCCCGCGAATGTGTCAAAACAAAGCAGGGCCGAGAAAAAGTTATCAGTTGGTTGAAATACCTTGAAAACCAGGAAGCCCACAGAGCCAAGCAGAATGGTAGCAGTGCTTATGACTTCAGCTGGATGTGGACTGAGCTGGGTTTGGATTGACACGCTCCTATTTAAGCAACAATTTTCTGCCGGCCATGCACCAATCGGTACAGTGCTGGCAGTACCACCAGAGTCAACAATGTAGAGGAGATGATTCCACCAATAACTACGGTTGCCAGGGGGCGTTGTACTTCTGAGCCAATACCGGTATTCAGCGCCATGGGAACAAAACCCAGCGCTGTTACTAAGGCTGTCATTAACACCCGTTAAAGCACCCTAAATCGCGCCCTCTGACATTCGCAGCAACCACAAGACAAACCGATGCCTGTCCTGAATGGCACTTCAAATTGATGACACAAACTCATATTGGCGAAATATTGGAGCCAGAAGCCCGGAAATGTTATTACCGGCTTCACTGAGCCTGTAGTGGCAGATTTATGGCATAATAGTATGCAACAGCAAGAAGCGACTATACCAATGACAACTAATTAAGGCAGATAGTACACACTACCAATTATCAGGATTTATTGATGAGGGAAACAGTCAGGCCAATAGAGAGAACGCCTGTTTTTAGGGGATAAAACCATGAAAAGATTTATACTGTTATTCCTGCTTATGTTTGCAGCAAATTCCGTTCATGCCCAGCTTGTTTTTGAACCTCCGGTAATTATTGATCCTCCCAATCCACAAGTGGGTGATGCTATTCGTGTGGGGTTGTTCACTACCTTTTACCCTCCCTGTTTACTCCTCCCATGGAAAAACCAGAACGGGGATACCCACTTATTTGAGTTTGAGAATAACCATATAGATTTAACCGTTGTCGCTTTTACCATACCATTATGCAACCCGTTTCCTGTTTCTCCGGCACCCAGGGAATATTATGACCTAGGGGTGTTACCGGAGGGGGATTATACTATTCAAGTATTTAGAGTAAGTGATCTA